>JAFGAQ010000034.1 GCA_016933595.1 Opitutales bacterium
ATGGTCTTGCCGGATCGGAGTGGCCTTGTGAACGGGGGCTGGATCGCAATAAATGTCAGCTGGCACTGGTGAATCGACGGACCCAAGCCACGTATACCGGAGCCTTGGGGGTAGAGCGGAATTGAATCGGGAGAAGGTGAGGCGCGGTCGGTCGCTGGTGTGATCGACTTTCCGGAGTTGCCGTGTCACCTGGGAACTGCAAATTGCCTGACGATGGCACTATTTTGGTGGTGGTGTGTTCTCTTGACGGTGGATCGAAAACATGCGAGTTTCCGCATCAGAGGCGATCAACTGCCATGAACAGCTATGAGCGATAAAAAGAAGATTTTGGTAACGGGTGGGTCCGGATACATTGGCTCTCACACTTGTGTGGCTCTAATGGAAGCCGGGTACGACGTGGTGGTGATTGACAATTTGTCGAATTCCGAGCCATGGGTGATGGATCGGGTGGGTGAGATCTGTGGCCGGAAACCCGAGTTCTGTGAGATGGACTTGCAGGATCGCGAAGGGGTGCGGAAGTTTTTCAGTGAACACAAAGGCTTGGATGGGGTGATCCATTTCGCTGCATCGAAGGCGGTTGGGGATTCCGTGGCGAACCCTTTGAAATACTATCGGAATAACCTCGGATCATTGGTGAATCTTTTGGAAGGGGTATTGGAGAATGGCATTCAATCGATGGTGTTTTCGTCCTCCTGCACGGTCTATGGGCAGCCGGATGAGCTTCCCGTAACCGAGGATGCGCCGATCAAGCGGGCGGAGTCCCCGTATGGCAATACCAAGCAGATTTCGGAGGAAATTTTGGCCGACACCCAAGAGGCTTGCCCGAACCTGCAGGTAATCGCCTTGCGTTACTTCAACCCGATTGGCGCGCATTCTTCTGCCCGTATCGGGGAGCTGCCCCGTGGGGTTCCCGACAACCTTATCCCGTATGTTACCCAGACCGCTGCCGGGCTCAGGGATAAGCTGCGGGTTTTCGGCAGTGATTATGCGACGCGGGACGGTTCGTGTATCCGTGACTACATCCACGTGATGGATTTGGCGGAGGCCCATGTTGTGGCAATGGACCGTTTGTTGAACCATTGGAATTCGGAGCCGATGGAAGTTTTCAACCTCGGTACCGGAACCGGGGTTTCGGTTCTGGAGGTGATTGCGTCTTTCGAGAAAGTGAGCGGGAGGAAGCTGGCATACGAAATAACGACCCGGCGCCCTGGCGATATCGAACAGGTGTGGGCCGATACCCGCCGGGCAAACGAGGTGTTGGGCTGGACGGCGAAGCGGAGTCTGGACGATGCTTTGGCATCAGCCTGGCGTTGGGAATGCGCGTTGCGCGGGATAGAGGGTAACTGAGTCCTCCTTTCGCGCAAACCCATATCCGGTTGCGCCCTGAACCAGTCGGGCGTTTTCAGGCGGCCGGATACGGGTTCTCCTCTGTAGGAGTGGCTTGGACCGGAATCGAGAATCGGATGCAACATCCTTCGGTATAGGACGGGTCGATCCATATCCTGCCTCCGTGGATTCTGACGATATCCCGGCACAGGATGAGGCCGATGCCGGTTCCCGATGGTTTGGATGGGCTGGATGCGTTTTCGTTGAAAAGGCTCTGACTGATGTCGGGACTGATGCCGGACCCATTGTCAGCCACATAAAACTCGACGGCATGATCCGATGGAGCAACACCCACTTCGATCCGGCCTCCGGGAGGGGTGAACTTGATCGCATTGTTGATGAGGTTGCGGATCGCCATGGTGAGCAATTGCGGATCGGCGGTCAGCGGAACCGGGTCATGGTCTTCAATGCGGTGGAGGGTGATGGATTTCTGGCATGCAATGCTCCGGTAGATTTGAAAGGCGGGTCGGATCACGTGATGCACCCGAATGGGCACCGGATGATACGGCAGGTTTCCCCGTTGTGAGACCGACCAATACAGGAGGTTCTCAAGCAGCTCGAAGATGGCCCGCGATGTGATGTGGATGAATTCGATGTATTCGCGCTTTTCTTTTTCTCCCAGCGTATCCCACTTGTTGTGCAGCAGTTCCGAAAAACCGAGGACCGAATTGAATGGGTTCTTGATGTCGTGGGCGAAAATCGAGAACAGGCGGTCTTTTGTCTGATTGAGTTGAATCAGGCTTTTGTTCTGTTCCTCGATCTCGTGCTGCTTGGATGTCAGGAGACGGTTGCTCTCGTCGAGTGCATGGGTCCGATCGAGGATTTTCCGTTCGAGTTCCCGCTGGTGATGACGGTAACGGAGGATGCGCCACTGAATCGCAATGAATACCAAAGCACCGGCGATCAGGACAGCGAGTAATCGGCCTTTCCATGTTTGCCAGAATGGAACCCGGATTGAAAATGAGAAGGATGCGGGGTCGGGATTCCAGACTCCGTCTTTGTTGGCGACCCTCACTTCAAAACGGTAGGGTCCGGGCTTGAGGTTCCGATAGTGGGCCAATCGCAGCGGTCCGGCGTCAATCCAGTCCGCGTCGACATCCGGTATTTGGTATTGGAATAACAGTTGTTTGTTTTGCCGATACCACGGAGCCGTGAACTCAAACTGCATGTTGGTCACATGACTGGGAAGCACCGTGTCGGAAGCATCCGGAGAAAGCGTCTGGAGTTTCGAGGGGAGTGCGTGATGCAAGTCCTCTGGGTCGATGTAGGAGACACAGGTGATCAGTGGACGTGGCAATGATGTCTCGGCTTTGTAGTAGTGTGGACGAACACGGGTGAATCCGTTGATTCCTCCGAACAGTAGATCGCCATCGGACAGCCGGATGCTGGCCCAACGTCCAAATCGGGTGTCGTGGATGCCATCCATCAGTCCAAAATGAGTGGTGGATTGGGTTCCCGGATCGTAGCGGGCCAATCCCCGGTTGGTACTGATCCAAATCGCGCCGGTCTCATCATCGAGTATCCCATAAACGTTGTTTCCGGGAAGGTTGTTGGATATCGGGTGGCCGATGAAACTGTTTTGCATCGGATCATAGACGTTGATTCCGCCTCCGTTGGTTCCCATCAGGATAAGTCCTTCATCCGATTCCCACACGCAGTTAACGGAATTCGTGTTGAGAGATGGACGGCCCGGTGAATGAACGTAGTGCTCGATTTTTCCGGTTTCAGGATTGAGTCGATCGGCACCGGACACTTCCGATGTGATCCATATAGATCCTGAACTGTCCTCATGCAGATAGGAGATCGGGGATTCCGTCAGGGAGGATGCGTCTCCGGGTGTGTGGGTGTAACGGACGAAACGGTCGTTTGTCTCGTCGTATCGGCAGATCCCGTTGGCCCATGTGGCGATCCAGACATCGCCTTTCCGCGTTACCAGAATGTAGAATATGCTGTTGTCGTTTATGGAGTGGGGATCATGGGGATCGAAGCAATAGACCCGGCTTTCTCCGGTCGCAGGATCGAAACGGACCAGTCCTTCCATCCATGTTCCAATCCAGATTCTCTCCTGATGATCAATCGCAACCGATAGGGTTTTGTCGGATGGCAGGTTATAGGGTGGCTGGTTTTTGCGGAAGGAGGTGTAGGAACTGGATCGTGGGCAGAAAACGCTGAGACCTCCGCCATCCGAAGTCACGAAAATACGACCATTGGAATCCTCCGCAAAAGCGGACACTGTCGGACGGTTGGAATCATCGTCCAGATTGATTTCCAACGGAGTGAAAAGGGAGTCCCGCAGGTCAGTCCACCAGAGTCCGTCATAGCGTGTGCCAAGCCAGAGAATGCCATCGTGAATGATGGGCGGAGCGGATACAATGCCATCACCGATTGAAAACGCGTTTCCGGCTTCCGGCCCATAGCGTTTCAGCAATCCCGACTCTGGAGTGAAGGAATGCAAGCCATTGTCGGATGCAATCCAGATCCGGCCCTTGGCATCTTCGGTGGATCCGTAAACCAGAGGGTTTCCAAGTGCAAGCGGCGAGCCTTCAGCCGGAAACACCAGGCTTTCACCGCTGACCGGGTGGAAACGGATGATGCCCTTTGAATAAGTCGAGATCCAGATGTTCCCATTCGTGTCGGAGTTGATGTGGTAGACAAGTCCGATGTCTCCGGATGGGAGTCCGAATCGGCTGGCGTCTATGGTCTCGAAGGCTCCGGACTCTCGATCGAAACGCAAGAGGCCTTGGGTGGTGCCGATCCATGCCTTGTCATCGTTTTGAATGTGGATGGAACGGACCCTGTGCCATCCATCGGGGAAGGATGCAGGGTCATCGGGATCGTGGGCAAAAAAACGGTAATCGCCGGTTTCCGGATTCCATATTCCGAAGCCTTGGTAAGATCCGAGCCATAAGTTCCCGCTTTTATCGATCGAAATGGCGGTTGCAAGGTTGCTGAAATGTTCACTGGGCCGACTGTCCTCGACAAACGGATCATGAAAGGTCCCTGCGTTGACATTCATCCGGAACAGCCCCTCCTGGGTGGCGATCCAGAGGTTTCCCTTGTTGTCCTCCTGGATGGCGTGTATGTAGCTTACCCTCAGACCATTCGCTTTTTCCCAGTGATAGGATTTGACCCGATGCCCGTCGAAGCGGTTGAGTCCATTGTGGGTGCCAGCCCAGATGAATCCTTTGCTGTCCGCATAAAGGCATAGGACGGTCGAATTTGAAAGCTCGACGTCAGGAGGGAGTGGATGAAACCTGCGGGACTCTTCCTGTGCCTGTATCCAGGAGGCGGAAGCAAGCGTCAAGCATACGATCAGGCAGCTGCATATCAACCTGACTTTGGCAATCATGGTAAAGGAGGATGGTCCGGCGGGATGCGGTGATCCCTAACCGGGTTTGAGGAATGAGGAGGAGTTAATCAGGCGTGGATGAGGATTGTGCGCTTGGGTAAATCGAGGGTTCGGGTTTTCTGCAAAATCATAATGGCTTGCCGCGACATGGCTGTTCCCTTGGGCATAAGCATGGCGCCCGATGGGTAACTGATGTCTTCTGCCAATACCTGACCGGGAATCATTTCTTCCAGCCGGACTTCCTTGGTTTTGGGAGGCAGCGAGAGTCTCGGATTGGCTTCGAAGAACAAGGAAACCGCATCTGGCCAGAAGGCGCTGCCCATCCGCTCGCGAATGCTTTCCAGGCTGGCTTCGCGGGACTGCGGGCTTTCGGCGTATGCGACCGCCACTGCCAAATAGCGGGCCGCGAGGGGGATTTGCTGCCCCATCAGGCCATCCGGGAATCCTTGTCCGTCCCAGCGTTCATGGGAAGCCCGGATCACCAGCCCGACTTCTTCGAAGTCCTGAAACCCGGAAGCATAGAGCTGGGCATAGACCGGCAGGTTGTGGTAAACCTCGAGATCATCCGCTTTGAGAACCTGCGGGGATTCAATGAAACGTCGCAGTTGCGACTCTTCGATCCCGATTTTTCCCATCGTTGTGAGGTAAGCGGCGATCCGTAAATGAAAGGCGTCTTTCTCCGGGATTCTACCGGTTGCAGCCATGGATTGGCAGACCCGCACGATCGTTGCGGCTTCCCTTCCCAAGCCCGGACTGAGATTGTGGAGGATTCGGATGGAAAGGTCGAGCGCCCGTTCAAGGTGCTCATCTGCATTTCCGAAGGTTGCCTCAAGTCCGGCGAGCTTGCGGGTGAGTTCCGCGTTCCGGGCGGTCAGGTCCTCGCATGTTTTCGCCAAACTCGAGTTGGTCTGGCGGGTTTGTTCTTCGAGAAGGGCGTTTTTGGATACCAATTCGTAGCGATGGATCGCGTTTTTCACCGTCGCGAGCAATTCCTCTCGGATCCATGGTTTGGCAATAAATCGAAAGATTTCACCCTTATTGATGGCGTCCACCACAACCTTCAGGGTCAATACCCCGGTGATCAGGATCCGGCTCGCGTTGGGTTGGATCTGTTGCGCCTGCGCGAAAAACTCCAGTCCAGTCATTCCCGGCATGTGATGGTCGGAAATGATGACCGCAAAGCGGTCACGTTTGAGGATTTCGAGCGCTTCGAACGGGCTGGTGGTTCTGACAATCCGGTAGCCTTCCGGTATCAGCGATTCGGCGATCGCGAGCAATACGATTTCTTCATCATCCACGATGAGAATGGGAGTCGAAGCGTTTGGCATGGTGTTTCCTTATGAAGCATTCTTTTCTCCAGACCAAACCAAATCCTCCAATTCCTGCATTAATGAGGAGGGATGGGCGGATGGATCAAGCACCACTGATACGGAGTTGACGGAATCGATGGGGAGATCGTCCGGGTTTTTCCCAAGCGGAATCAGCGCCAGTGGGACTCCGGCGTATCGGTAATGGACCGATGCGCAGATCTCCGGAATCGATACCGGGTCGTCCGGCCCAATGATGACAACCAGTCTCGGGTTTTTGGGACACTCCGGCAAGTATCGCCTCAGGCGATCCACTCCATCGAGTACAATCACTTCCCACTTGTGCGATCTTAACTGGTCGATAAGGTCAAATTGGGAGACGTCGGTGTCGGATACCACAATGATCAAAGGCCGATGCTCTTCCTCGGCGGTTGACAGTGCGGGCAATTCCGGCATGCCCATATGGTCTTCGGTGAAGTCCGCCTCGGGGATGAAAATGTGAAAGGCTGTGCCCCGACCCTCCTCCGATGAGAAGTCAATCTCTCCGTTGAACGAACGGATGATGCGTTGGACGTTATAGAGACCGAAGCCTGATCCCTTGTGGATTTCCTTGGTGGTGAAAAACGATTGGAATATCCGGTTGCGATGAGCTGGAGGAATTCCGGAGCCATTGTCTTCAAAGACGATTTCAATTCCCGGCCGGGAGCTTCGGCGGGCGGGTTGCTGACAACCTTCCAGCATTCTGTCTTCCGTCTGGATGCGTCGGCTGCGAATGGTGATGATCCCGGGCTTGTCGAGCGCATCTTTCGCATTCATTGCCAGGTTGAGCAGCACTTGCCGGAACTCCACATCGTCAATGTAGACCGGGATTTCCGTTCCTGTTAGTTCCAATTGGATATGTGTGCCTTTGGGAAAGATCACCCGCAGGAGATCGACCTGGTCATGGATCAGTTTTTCCGGATCATGGTAGCTTTTCTGCCCGGATACTTCGCGGTTGAGATCAATGATGCGCCGAACCAGATGTCGGGCCTCCATGGAGCTTTTTTTAATTTGTCCCAATCCTTCATACATGCGGTCCTCCGGATCCATGGATGCATGGTAGAGCTCGCTGAGCGCGTAGATTCCGGCCATTACGTTGCTGAAATCATGGACCAGTCCAGCCGTGAGCATGGCCAGGCTTTCCTTCCATGCCGAGCTTGTAAGCTTACGCTCCGCGATAATCTGGCGGGTCGTGTCGAGCCAAACCCCCTCATAGCCGAGCAGGATACCGGATTCTGAATACACCGGAGATCGAACATCGGTGAGGTAGGCAACCGAACCGTCTTTGGGGCGCCTTACCCGATACTGCAACGTGAAAGAACTGCGGTTTGAGGCGTGTTTGCGGAGCTCCCGGACAAAGAAATCCCGGTCTTTTTCATAGATCAGCGACAGAAACTGGGAACCGCTTTTGAGCAGCCGCTGGATCGGAAACTCCAGCAGTTTTTCGAAACTTGGGCTGATGTAGTCGAATGAAAGATCGGTCCGCTGGGTGAAGAATACGCCCGGAAAATGCCGCATGTAGCTCTCCAGACGGGACTCCGCACGCTGGAGTCGGAGGTACATTCTTGAAATACCGTCGGGCTCCTGAAGAATCTGTCCCAACGGTGTGGACACCGGAATATCGGGTATGCGTTGGAGATGGCAGATGTAGCCCAATTCCGATACCGGTTCGAGTCGGATGACAGTGACCCGGACGGGGTATGAACCGATTCGTGCCGGAAACCCGGCCGGAACTCCGGATACGGGCAGAAGGGGATCGGGCAAGGGCGGACCATCGGATGCCCACGGTTCCAGCAACTGTGACAGGGCCATTCCGGCCTCCAGCCCGTTCCCTGCATCAACCGTTGGGAATGGGTTCGCATCCCATGCCCGGATGTTGCCTTCGGAATCGATCAGGAGGGAACAACTTGTCGGGGTGCCTGGATTGCGGTTTTCGTCCATCTCTCTCCAACAGGGTAGGAGGAGAAGGCGGCCGGATCAATCCAAATGCGAGTTCATGACAAGAGGTTTCGGAAATTCTGTGACAGAATGAGACCAGTCCTGCTGGTGCGAAATCCTACAGATCAAGCACAAGAATCCGGGAGTTCCGATTACTGGAGGAAAGCTCCTGTTTCCGGGATGCCGGCAGCGCATCCATGTCTGCCTCGCGGAACCCGAAATGCTCCTCGAAGAACCCGATGGCCTGTGTGCTCAGTGCCAGAATCCGCGAATAGTGGCGGGCTCTGGCAGAGGCGATCGCATAACCCACCAGTTTTTGTCCGATTCCTTTTCCCTGGTGGAATGGCTGCACACATACGGAAGCGAGTTCCACAACATTGTCCTCGGGATAGGGGATCAAACTGGTGCATCCAAGAATACTGTCGTCCACTTCATAGACGAGGAAATCGTGGATGAGCCGACGGATGTTGTCGAGACTGCGGAAGCGGAGGAAATCCTGTTTCGAGGCTTGTTTGATGATGGAGTAGATGTCGGCGACATCATCTTCGGTCGCGGTCCGGATCCGGTCATACTCGTTGCTGTGGATCATTGTGCCAAGCCCGACTTTGTCGAATATCTCGGTCAGAAGTCCACCGTCTACGCGACCGTCCAGAATATGCACCCGTTGGGTTGTGCCGGAGAGCACTTTGACGGCTTGTTTGGCTTTGCTGAGCTGCAGCGGATCAATGTGTTCGGGCGCAGAATCGATTTGCCGGTCCAATTGCTCGGCCGACAGGTTTAGAATGGGTTCTCCATCGATGGATAGCCCGGGGCGCGTGGTCAGGAAGATGAGCTTGGACGCTTGCAGCTCTGCGGAAAGGGAAGCCGCAAGCTGATCCGAGTTGAGTCGCAAGGCTTCTCCGTGTTGCGAATACGCAATCGGTGGAAAAACAGGAATCACTCCATCATCGAGCAGCTTGTGGATTCTCGGGAGATCGACTTTCTCGCAAATCCCGGTGTGCAGGTAGTCCACGCCTTTCACGATTCCCACCGGGCGGGATTCCACTGTGTTGGTGATTGCATAGGGCAGCTGTTGCTGGGATAAACCCTGCATCACAAGGTTAGCGGTGAGGGCCGAACATTCCAGTGCCAAGGCCAGCGTGGGGTCATCTGTCGGTCCTTCCCCCCGGCTGTTGGTTGGGACGAAACCTCTGGACTCAGCCAGGTCATGCATTTGTTGTCCAATGCCGTAGACGATCACGATTTTGATGTTGACGCTGCTCAACACCGCGATGTCCACGAGGACGCTCTGGAAATTTGGATCAACGATCACGCTCCCGTCGATTCCGATGACGAAAATATGATTCCGAAAGCGGGGAACGTAGTCGAGGATATCCCTCAGATCAATGGGTTTGATACTCACAAGTGTGGATAGGCGGCAAGGTCGGTTTCCTTGATGACATCATTCACCAGTCCGGGCCAATCAACTCCGTTTAGAAAAGCTACGGTTTCCTCGTCCTCCATGAGTTCAACCACGGCAGGATGCTTGATCAATGCATGGAATTTTGATTCCGCCATCAACTGAGCCAGCTCCGGAGTGGTGGAAAACGCTTTGGCGATTGCGGGTTGAGCCAGAATTGCTCCCACGGCTTCGCTTTGAAGGAAGATTGCACGGATGTCTGGCCGGGCCGATAGGATTTTGAGGCCGGTCATCATTTCGAAATATTTCTCGTCTAACGGAAGCAGTGTGTTAACCAAAGGCTTCAGCGGATCCTCAAGCATGGCCCGCACCACATTCACCGACATGTTGGATGAGCTCTTCCGATGACTCGGTAGCTGGACTTCCTGGGCGATTTGGTGTTCTTCCGATCCCGGAGCAGGCGGAATCTCCACCGAGCGAATCGCGTAGACCCGAAGCGCGAATATGCCAATCGCCAGATAGACGAGCCCATGGATAATCCCCAGAAAGACACCTCCGACTCCCTGACTGAACCGTTCCCTTGGGGTTTTCAGTTTGCGGGTGCTTTTGAAAACAAAAACAGCGCCGGCGACAAACACCAGGTAAACCATGATCCCAAAAGCGAGGTCCATCATTACGGTTTTGATCGGCAGTGGGTAGGGGATCATGGAGTCGTAGATGTCATAGACAATATGTCCGAACCGTTGTGCTCCGAGATAACCCACTCCGATTCCGACCAACATCAGGGCGTTGCGATTGAACCCGTTTTGCCAGCCTTGCCATCCGGCAAACAGAAAAAACAATCCGAGAACCACGTATACAAATAATTGCCAGTCCGCTACATCAAGAGTAGGTGTTGTCATGGAATGAAGAGATCAGGAAGGTTGCGCATCCTTCAGGATTGTGGTGAATTGTCCAATGGGAGAATCCATAGCCACGCATCAATCCGGAGCGGTGAATAGAGATGTATCCGTTCATTATTAGGCTAGGTTAAGGCAGATAGTCGAATCTTTTTCTTGCACAGGGCATGCACTTTGGGGGAAAACGGCATCGATCCATGTTCACATTTACACACAGGCGTTGGTTTAGCTCTTCCCTTTTGCGGGCGATCACTATCGTCGGACTATGGACGATGGCGATAGCGGGATGTCCGGTTGCCCGGTTGGTTGGGGATACGGAGTCGGTTGACGGAGTTACCGCGGCTTTACCGGAGGTGCCGGCTGTGCTTGTGGATGCGAGCGATCGCTCGATGGATCAACATTTGCGCGATTTGGCCCTTGCGAGAGCCTCAACTGCGATTGAGATGGGCTTGGGAGGCATAGCCCAGATCACGCTTGAAGACTTGCTGCATCAATCCGAAACGGACCAGATTCCGTCGGGATGGGCCGACAAAGTCAGGATCCAGCTCATCACAGTCTTGCTTCAACGCGGTTTGATCGAGAGGGCCGATCAGCTGTTTTCGGCAATGGATGCTCCCGGTCTTCCGGCGTGCCAGTTGCGCAAGGTTATGCTGGACTACGCGAGGGGAGACCGCGATGCGGTCATGGAGCGCCTCGCGCTGTTGGATGGATCACTTCTCAGTCGCTATGAACGGAGTTGGCTGCACTATGTACGGGGAGCGATGGCGTTGCGGGAAGGTCGGGTGGAGGAGTCCCGTTTGATTTTTGATGAGGCAATCGCTTCGGCTGTGAATCCGCTTCATGAAAGCCAGATGCAGGTGATGGTTTGGAGGCAGGAGATCCTGAACGGCAGTGCCAGTGAAGCATTGGTGCTGAACCTGCGAGGGCAGATCACATCGGCATTGAATCCGATTGTTGCGTCTCAATTGGTCCAACAGTATGCCGTCGCACTGGTGTCTCTCGGTCGAGGCCCGGAGGCGATTGAGGCGATTGAGCGCCACTTATCTCTCATCGGAAGCGAGTTCAGGGAACAACGGGACCGTCTGCTGATGATGTTGGCACTGATTGCGGGTCCGGAGTCGGGAAAGACGGCGTTGGCTCTCGAAGACCTTTTGATGAATGGGCGCAATGAACGGATGCGGATGATGGCATTTGGTCATTGGATGACGCTTTGGTCCGGCATTACCGAGGAACGTGCCCTGACCTTCTTGCAGGGCCTTCAATCAAGCCGGGAGGACGATCCCTTAAAGGATGCTGTTGCCTATGTTTTCGCATCCAATGCCATTCGTACGGGTCGCCTTGGCGATGCACGGGATATCGCGAACCGCATGCTCGATAACCAGTCCGACGGAGTAATACGGGAGAGCGCATGGCGTATCCTTGCCTCGGTATCTTTGAGACGCGAACCTCCCCAATACCGACTCGCCGCCGAGCGATTGATCCGCTTGATGGACGAGATCGGGGATACCCCTGAACGTGCGGAGATCAGCCGCATGGTCGGGGATTGCTACCTGGCGAACCAGGACTATGGAAATGCATTGCCCCGATACCTCCAGCTTCTGGAAAACGAGACGGATCCCGAAGCCATGGATTACCTGTGTGGTAGGGCAGTTGAATGCCACCTTCAGACAGGTGCGGTCGATGCGGCTGTTGGTTTGTTGGATCAATTGCGATCGCATTCCCGGCCGTTGTCGGATCCGATCTGGAGGGCCGAGTGGAACCTGTCCATGTATTGGGTTCGTAACCGTGCTGCGGGCGAGGCGATGGGCCGCATGGAATCCATCTACGCTTCTTTTGAATCTGCGCATGGCGTCGGTGAATCGGCGGAGTGGATGACGGTGGGGCTGTTGCGCTCGGGGTGGTTGCTAGCGTTTCTGCATCTTCAGGCTGGGAACTTTGAGCAGGTGTTGCAGTATGTGAACCGTGTGATCCCTCTTTTGCCCGACGTGGATGGATCTGCCGGCGGGTTGGAACATGCTCCTATGTTGGCTGAGCTGCGGGTGTTGGAAGCCCGTGCTCAATTCGGACTTGGACAGCATCAGGAAGGACAGGAAGTGTTTGAGGTTGTTCGGGCGATGGAAGGTATTTCGCCTGAGGTGGCAGCTTCCACGTACATGATGGAGGCGCGCAATTTCCGGGCTATGGGAAGTGTCTTCGAGGCCCAGCGTGCGCTGGTGGAATTGGCGGATCGCTATCCTTCCAGCGACTACGCTCCGGTTGCCCTCTATGAAGCGGCGCTTCACGAAGAAGCCAGAGGTTCCGAGTCCGGCGACCGTGAGGCGATTCGTCTGCTCGAAAGAATCGTGGGCGATTTCCCCGATCATCCCTTGTGTTTTATTTCGAAGCTTCGACAAGGTGACTTGCTGCGAAAAATCAATGAGTTTCCATCGGCTGTTTATCTGTACGAAAGCATGCTGCAGGAGTGGACGGATGACCCCCGCTTGCCGATGGTGGAGATGGCATTGGGTGAAGCCTACTTTGCATTGGGCACCAGTCGTGAAAATTACACGGATGAGGCGGTCCGGGTATTTGAGCGATTGCTGGATCTGAGCAACCTGAGCATCGACCTGCGGATCGAGGCAGGCACCAAAGCCGCAAGTGCATTGAAGCGTGTTGGCCGCAATGCGAGGGCACAGGATCTACTCTGGAGAGTGATCCACGAAGCCGTGCGTTTGTCGGAATCAGATCCGGAGGAGATGGGGCCAACCGGCCGGTATTGGCTCGCCAGAGCGATTCTTACCCTCGCGGATGATCTCCGCGCATTGGGCGACGAAGCTCAGGTCAAAACCCTTTTTGACATGATGAATGCCATGGATCTTCCTGGCAAAGACTTGATCTATTCACCTTTAAACACATGAAAATCGATTTGACCGTAATAGAACAGGGAGGCCCGATGATGTGGCTGCTCCTGGGTCTCAGCATAGTGGGTTTTATCCTTTTCACGGAACGTTTGTTTTATCTCCACAAGGGTCACATCAGTTCCAGTTCATTTGTGGATGGTATCACGAATCTGATCCGGAAACGGAGATTGGTGGAGGCCCTCACCGTTTGCGAAGAAAGCCCTGGTCCGATTCCCAACATCATTAAAGCGGCTCTTTTGAGCCACGACCAGCCCAGAGACCGTTTGGTAGAGGCGGTTCAGACGGCTGCGATGGTGGAGATTCCCTA
>JAFGAQ010000035.1 GCA_016933595.1 Opitutales bacterium
GCCGAAGTGACGTTGCTCAAAAGTGTAACGCCGGGAGTCCCAATGCAGGAGTCCACAGTGGATGTATTCAACGATTCTTCCAATTGGTCAGAACTCGCCGGGATTGAGTCGTCCTTTGACCCCGAAACTGCCCGCGGAATGGAGAATGACCAGAGTAACGGCTTCATGCTGATTGCGGATCGCGATTCGGGAGCGGATCAATGGTGGAGGGTAAACCCGGAAACCGGGGAAACCCTTGGAATGGCCAGGGTGAGCGAAGGGGTAGCCGGTGCAGTGTTCACCGAATACAATATCAAGCTTGCGGTGATCGCCCTCAACGTCATCAAAGCCTACACGGGATACTACAATTGTTATAGAAGCGGAGGGGGGACCGGGTGCATTCTTTGTCATGCGATCAGTGCCACCATCGGAGTTATTTCAGTTGGGCTGAGTTCGACCGCCGGGCTGATTGCATCTGGTGGAGATTCCGCGCTGGGTGGCATTTGTAATGTATTTGCCTGAATAATCCATTATTGCCTCCAGTGAACACCATCCGGCGGATAATCACGATTTCGGTGACCGCATTTGCGGTCATGTGGGCAGGAACGGGTCTCCTCGAGGGCAGCAGTGTCCTGGGGTGGGATCTCAAAGGGTGGAAAACGGTTGATTCCATCGACAACCGGAAGCCAGCCGCAGGGAGATCATTCCTATTTCTGGATCTTCGCTTGACCAACCGGATGGACGCATCTCTGGTGTTTGACCATGATGTGCCCGAGCGGATCGGGGTCCTGAACCTGAGTTCCCGGGTTTTCCTCCGGATCAATGGCGAACAGCTGGTTCCAGCCGCTTCGGAGTGGGCAGATCGTGCGGGTTACTATCCCGACACGGTGGTTCTTTCGCACGCCGGGTCATTCAAGGATATCCGCATGGTGTTTGAGGTCGATGCAGGAAAACCGGAAAGCATCGAGTTTCTCCATTACCATGAGGAGTTCGGCCCCACGCGTCTTAAAGTATCGGGGGCTCGCCCGGACCCTGTGGAACTGGATGAATCCAAACTCCGCTCGAATTCCTTCGCAAGCATGGTGGTCGAGTCTCATGGAATCAGTGCGGAATGGATGGGCAAAAAAGCCCGCGATGGGCACCATTGGCATGTGGTTAACGTCTTGGGCCGCGGGGAATGGGGCGTGATGCGTCCGGCCTGGTATTTGGATCCGGCTGCTTCGTCGGAAGACGCTCCTGTGTTGGTTCCATTGCCGTTTGAGCTGGATCAGCCCGGGCGCTTTTTTGCTCTGCTGGTAGGCGGTCAAAACGCAATCATGCC
>JAFGAQ010000286.1 GCA_016933595.1 Opitutales bacterium
ATGATTTTGAGCTGCCCTACAGTGATCACCGTATGCCCTGTACGGTTAGCCGGAACCTGGAGGAGGTATTCAAACAGTGCAATCCCCCAGCTGACCAGTGCCGCAATGATCCATGGTTTATGGGCAAGATTTCTGAGATGCCCATACCAGGCAAAAGTCATGAAAACATTACTGCACACCAGTAGCAAAATCGTTGTGTAAACCGCCTTCATACGCATCCACACGACCCACTCATCCTGGGAAGCGGTCCGGAATTATAGGGAGAGTACGCCCATGCGACCCCTAAAAACCCCATCCGATCATCCGCATCACCGAACAAGTGCTTCGGTCCTTGATCTAAAGCTCATGCGTATCGCGTATCCGGAAGACAAAATCAATCCCGATTTTTGCGAGAGGAATCAGCTTACCTTGACGCCGCTTTCAAAACCGGAGATGATTTAATAACCCGTCCATGAAGCATTCAAACGTTCATCACCGCGCATCTTAAGCGAATTCGCCGCAGGCAGGAAAACCCCATTGTTCATGAAACGACCCTTCAAAGCACTGGCTTATTACTGCCTGACTACGGCTTGGCTGTGTCTGGGATGGGGTTTGCGCGGAAATGAGGCAACGGATTCACAAGCCCAAAACACGCCACCTTGCTACCGCATCCTGCTTCTCCATTCCTATCATCAGGGTCTATCCTGGACCGATAGAATCACCGAAGCGATACAGGAAAAGTTCAAATCAAACAAACAGTTGGAGCTTCAGGTGGAGTATCTCGACACCAAACGGTTTGGACTGCCGGCTCCTGACAGTCCGATAACTCAACTGATTCTCTCGAGGCACACCAACCCGCCACCCGATATCATCATAACGGCTGACAATGATGCGCTTTTGTTCGTCCGGGACCAACTGACCCAACAGATTCCCGACGTTCCAGTAGTTTTTTGCGGGATCAATCATTTCTCCGAAGCGCTCACGGAGGGGATCCGTTTATTCTCTGGAGTTCTGGAAAAAACATCTCCACTGGAAACCATTCAGCTCGCGCGACTGCAAAACCCCAAAGCCAACAAACTCGTGGTCATCTGTGATTCCACGACAACCGGCAAAGCCGAGATCGCCCACGCGATGGAGGAGCTATCTGCCATTAAAGCGCAATTCTCCATCGAATGGTGGACCGACCGCTCCATGGTTCAAATCCAGAAAGACCTGAACAGCCTGAGCGAGGACACCCTGGTGCTTCTTATTCTCTTCAATGTCGATTCAGATGGAAAGTACTTCAGTTTCGAAGAAAGCGCACGGCTCATAGCGAAGACTTCACCCGTTCCGGTTTATGGACTATGGGACTTCTATGTCGGCTCCGGGGTTGTTGGTGGACACGTTGCCAACGGCTTGAAACAGGGAGAAAAGGTTGCTGAACTGGCCCTCGGTATTCTGAAGCACCCGAAAGGAATGCCTCCCTTAACCGATAGCCCAAACCACACACTGCTGGACGGATCCGTCATGCAATCCTTCGGAATGTCCGAAAACACAATACCCAAACATGCCGAAGTCGTCTCTATTCCATCGGGATGGATGCGTCAACAATGGCAACGTGAGGCAAAAGCGTCCGGCTTCAGTTATGAGATGTTCGAGAAACATGGGGCCATCATGATGCTCATTTCGCCGGACGATGGACGTATTCTCGATGCGAATCCCGCCGCTTCCGCCTTTTACGGATTCACTCAGGACGAGTTAAGGGACCGAACCGTGTTCGATCTCAATACGATGTCGAGAGAGCGAATCCGCGATGAGATGCAACGTGCCACTCTGGAGCAACGAAACGCGTTCTCGTTTACCCACCGACTCGCGGACGGATCGGAACGCGAAATCGAGACCTATTCCTGGCCGATCACGATAAAGAACAAAAAAGTGTTGTTCTCGATTGTGCATGATGTCAGCGAGCGAAACACGGCCGAAAGACAACTGGCATCCCAATCCAAAACCCTTCTGCGCCGCACCGTCATCTTCCTGACCCTGCTGGGCTTTGCGTTGGTTGTACAGATTGTGATCATCTTCCAGTTGATCCACAGTCTGAAAGCACGACGGGACGCGATGGCATCCCTCAAAAACAGTCGCGAGCAGTACCGTCTACTCGCTGAACGGTCTTCGGATGTGGTATGGGTGCTCGATCTCGAAACCGGTCGGTTCCGATACATCAGTCCATCAGTGGACCGACTCCGGGGATTCACAGCGGAGGAAGTGATGGAGCAAACCCTCGAAGAAGTGATGACCCCCACTTCTCTCGCTTATATTCAATCCATACTCCCGCAGAAGATCGAGGCTTTCAACCGAGGTGAATCCTCGTCATCCACGGAGCAGTTTGAACAACTCCGAAAAGATGGCAGTTCGGTATGGACAGAGTCTGTCATGTCCCTGACGCTCAACAAAGAAACCGGACACATTGAAGCCATCGGTGCAAGCCGCAACATCACGGCTCGGAAAAAGGTTCAGGACGCACTGGTCGACGCAAACAAGCAACTAACCGAGGCCGTTGCGCAGGCACGGGCGGCCAACCGGGCAAAAGCAGAGTTTCTTGCCAATATGAGTCACGAGATCCGCACACCGATGAACGCGATCATCGGAATGACACATCTCCTGCTCGACACGCCACTCAACGAGGAACAGAACAACTACGCAGAGACGGTTCGTGCGAGCGCTGACTCGCTTCTCGCGCTGATCAACGACATTCTCGACCTGTCCAAGATAGAAGCGGGGAAGTTTGAGCTGTTCCTGCAATCATTCGAACTACGCACGCTCATCGAAGAAACCATTTCCATGCTGGCGTTTCAGGCGCACAGCAAAGGCCTGAGACTGATTGCGTGGATACACCGGAACACACCTTCCCTTGTTACAGGTGATCCGGACCGCCTGCGCCAAATCCTGATTAACCTTGTCGGAAACGCCATCAAATTCACCGATACCGGGGAAATCATCGTGCGGGTCGAACCCACTCAGGATTGTGAACCAGAGAAATGCCATTTACGTATCTCCGTCAAAGACACGGGGGTGGGGATTCCTCCGGAAAAATCGGGCAGACTCTTTCAGAAATTTGCCCAGATTGACGCCTCGCTAACCCGCAAAAAAGGGGGGACTGGACTGGGCCTCGCGATATCCAAAGAACTCGTCGAAAGAATGGGCGGAGAAATAGGAGTGAACAGTGTATGGGGCGAAGGATCCGAGTTCTGGTTCACGCTGTGGCTTAAGGTTTCCCAGTCATCCGATGCCTCATCGAAAGCCAAAGCATTTGGAGACACAAACGCACTTATCATCGATTCCAACCCAAGACATGCCGAAGCAGTTGCCGAGACGCTCAGCCAGTGGGGCATTCAAGCTCGCACCTCCCCTAGCATCGAAGATGCCATTCGGGAAGGATTTGATCACGATCCGGTTGACGTTGTCTTTGTTCAAAACACCGGCTCACCATCCGAATTGAGCTCGTCCCTCCTCAGGCTGCGCATAAGCATGCAGAATGCACCTGACGGGTTCATTGTGAAAATGCACCCGCTCGGTCAGCTCAAGGACAGCCATCCGGACTCCGGGCAGGGCTTTGACGCGTCAGTCACCGTGCCGATCCGCAGCCGCGATCTATTCCAAGTGCTCGATCACGCCGGAAGACCCCATCAAGGGGATTTGGATCCATCCGATAAAACCGGCTCGCGACAGCATGGCAGGGCGCCACAATCGCAAGCCAAAATCCTATTGGTCGAAGACAACACCACCAATCAAATGGTTGCCAAACAACTGCTTAAACGTGCGGGATTTTGCCCTGATATCGCATCCAATGGAGCGGAAGCGCTCCGGATGCTGCATGAAACCGATTACGATGCGGTATTAATGGACATTCAAATGCCAGTCATGGATGGGATCGAAGCTACCCGGCGCATCCGGAGCCAAGATGGCAGCGTGAAGAATCCAGCGATTCCCATTATTGCAATCACGGCTCACTCCATGAAAGGGGACCGTGAGTATTTCCTGTCAGTGGGAATGAATGATTACATCTCCAAGCCAATTGATGCAGAGCACCTGGACCAGACAATCACCAGATGGACCTCATTAAAGGACGACTCAGACAAATCAATTTAAGCCAAAACGTCGTGTTTTCCATTGACCCTACTTATCGAATACTTTTTCATATTGGCACGCTACACTCTGCGAGTTCAACCCTCTGCCAAAGACATGAAAACCCTGGTCCGCGCTCATCAAGCTAACAATCGTGGTTTCACACTGGTCGAATTGCTGACTGTCATTGCCGTTATAGCGATTTTGGCCGCTATCATCATCCCATCAGTCGGCAAAGTCAGAGAGAATGCAATCCGGGCGAAATCA
>JAFGAQ010000287.1 GCA_016933595.1 Opitutales bacterium
ACCATTCCGATGCGCGATGCAAACTCCAATGCTTTTGTCAGATCCACCATTCCCGCCGCCACACCGGCATTCTGAGGCAACAGCATCTCCTGCCCGCCCCTGTCCAGAAGCGCTCCATCCACATCGAAGACATGCCACTCACAAACTCCCGTGATATCAGCCAAGCTGTCATTGATCACCCGCAGGTGATACCCGGAGATGGTGTTGATATGCTCGTTACCCACTCCAACCCGCGTCGTCCCCTCAGCCCGCGCCGTGACCAAAACCGGCGAAAATGATCGCTTCATCTGGTATTGAAGCGCCTTCCACTGGCCCCCGAAATCAATGCTGCTCCATGACGACACCGGCCAGCAATCGTTCAACTGCCAGTAGATGACGCCCATGCACCGTGGCATATGGGACCGCCAATGCTCAACTCCAGTACGGATCGCCCACGCCTGAGTCAACTGCGACAGATAGGCCAGAGACCGATAGTCCTTCGGGAACGGATAGCGTTGCGACAGGTAATGGAAAATCTTGGAGTTGCCCCCTTCGTGCTTCTGATGCGTCTCAAAACCTTTCCCGAACACGTTGATCCTACCTTCCGGGATAAACTGACGGGCGACTTCGTAAGAAGGATAGCTCTGCATCCCAAACTCCGATATGAACCGGTAATAGGTATTCTGGAAGTATTCCGGGGCAGCCAGTCCATGCCAGACCGTCCAGTCATGGGTATCGCCCGCATCCGGGATATCGCCCATGGGCCCGTTCGGGCAAATATTCAGGTTTAGGTAACCCTCCGGTTTTGTGGGAGAGGAACGCCAATACGGACGTGTTCCATCGAGTTCATCGACCCTCTGGGCAAGCCTCTCTTCAAAGATCTCCATATACTCCGCACGCAGCCGGTCGTTGCCATTGTGCTGCAAGTAAAGCTCGATCTCGTTGTTTCCGCACCACAATGCAAGGCAAGCATGATGCTGCAGTCGAGGGATCTGGGTCTCGAGTTCACGGTCAATCTCAGCCAGCATTTCCGGAGTTCCGGGATAGACCGCACAGGCGAACATGAAATCCTGCCACACCATCAACCCGAGCTCATCACACAGATCATAAAACTCCGGCATTTCATAGATCCCGCCACCCCAGACCCGGATCATATTCATGTGCGACTCCACACAGGATTCCAAAAGTGAACGATAATCATCCTTCGATACCACGTGCGGAAAACTATGGGCGGGAATCCAGTTCGCGCCTTTTGCAAAGACCGGACGCCCATTAACCACAAAGCGAAAGCTCTCGCCCCACTGGTCCGGCTTGCGCTCGAGTTCAATGGTCCGCAATCCGACCCGCAAGGACCGGGTATCGATCCACTCCCCATCCAGGAGCAGGTTGACATTCAAATCGTACAAAACGGCATCTCCAATTCCATTTGGCCACCACAATTCGGGATCATCCAAGCGGATGTCGGACCCGAGGGCCCGTGCGACTTCACGCCCTCGCAGCGATACCACCAATTCCATATCCGGAGAAACGTTGCCCATCGCCGTCTCCACACGAACCTGCAACGCGACGCCACCATTCTCGTGCGTCTGTGAAACGTGAACGCGCTCAATGCGATCGCCCTCCCAAACCTCCAGTCGTACTGGGCGCCAGATGCCGCTTGTCGCGAGGCGCGGCCCCCAATCCCAGCCAAAGGAACACTGCTGTTTGCGGATAAAGGCGCATCCGCCCACTTTGTCATTCCATTCCCGTGGATAGGATGGATCGCGGTGAGCTTCAATATAGGCCATGGGGCTCTTCAACCGCACCGCAATCCGGTTATCTCCATTCCGGAGCCGATCCCGCACATCCATGCGGTAAGATGCGAACATGTTGGCACCGGAGCCAATCACCTCACCGTTGAGCATGATTTCACAGTCGGTGTCGACCCCCTCAAAGACCAGTTCGACATGCTCTGAACTCAACAAGGCTTCATCCGCAACAAAGTCCCTCCTGTAGTCCCAACTGCAGCACTCAATCCATTGAAGCGACTCCTCGTTTGATCCTACGAAAGGTTCAGAAATCAAACCGTGGGCCAACAAGTCCGTGTGCACACAGCCCGGAACATCCCCGGTAATCCAGTTATCTTCCGAATCAGCGCGGCGCATTTCCCATGCGCCATCCAATGGTAATGTTCTTTCTTGCATAGTGGGATAGGGGTCCGAAATCCGGGGTTACACGCCGGACGCCATACCATACGCAGGGGCCATCGAAAGACAAGCCGGATACGACCAGAAACGCTACAGCGAAACACACTGGTCATCAAAAACAGTGATGCGAGGAAATGTCCCACTATGAACCTAGCCGAACCAGACTGGAACCAACAGTCATTCGTCTCCGGTAAACGCTGTGAGGTTTACAATCCTTCTCCAAGCGTCCGGGGCCGGACCATCACCGGCATCGCCAAATGGTTGTGCCCGCGTGCCTCAACCTGGATCTCTCCGGTGCCCTGCATTATCGCACGCACCCGCACGCTCACTGACCGAGTCCCTACTTCGATCGTGGCCGGATCCCACTCCAATAGACCTGGCTGGGTCAATTGCATCACCACCGGAATACCCGGATCGGGCGCATCGTAGTCCACCGAAAACACGACCAGAGCCGACTCTCCTTCGACCAGATCAATCCGCTGCGGGACAGCCCTCAATTGACTGTAGTCGATCCGGAAAACTCCAGCCGGCAAAACAGTCTCGCCCGTCTTGACCTCCACCGGGTAACTCCTTCCCGCATCCATCGCCGGCACATCGAATTGAAGCTGATGAGCGGACACATAGCGCGTCGCAAGCGTCTGACCTCCAAACATCACGGTGTCGCTATCGCGAAACCCACGACCCAATACGGCAACAGCCTGCCCCGGCTGAGCCCTCGTTGTTTCAAGCTCAACGTACCGATTGGACAAACGGAACTCCTGCACCGGAGTAGCCGCCATCGTTTTTCCGGATGCATTGACCCACTCATAATAATACAGCGCGCGATTTGAACTGCCCTCCATCGCATAGTCGAAGGTATACACGCCATCCGCTCCGGGATTGGACGCCATCGGATAGACCTTACCGCCTACCACCACACGCATGTCGCCTTCCGACACCATGCCTTGTGCCACATCCCTGCGAACCGACAAACTGTAGATGCCGGACGGATTCTGCGGAATCAGTTCTGGAGTCAGGTTCACCAATCGATCAGAGGTCGTGCATCCGCTGAATAAGCTGATGATTCCGAACAAACACCCCGACAGATTCAAGACTCTTGACTTCATATTACGCTCGCTCACACCCTTTAGATCATGCTTTTTGATCAAGATCAATCCCTTATCCACATTGTGCCACAGGAGATGGGTCCTTTCCTCACAACGGCAAGCGTCCAAAACACCCTGAAATGATGGCGACAGCCAAAGGTGTTGGGTCTGAACCAGGCGATAATGTCACCGCCCAACCTCTTGGGTTGTACGTTCACGTGCCCTTTTGCGCCACGAAATGCCATTTTTGTGCCTTCTTCCAAGCCAAACCAACCCGTGAAACCATCGGCACCTTCATTCAAGGAATCACGGCGGAGTCGCGCCTATGGGCAGCAACCAAACCCCAGCCCCTTGAGACGGTGTTCTGGGGAGGGGGCACGCCTGGAATCCTCTCCGCTGACGATATGCTTCGGCTCCACCAGTCCCTTGAGCCCATCCTGCAGGGCAATCGAATCCGTGAGTGGACCGTCGAGATGGCGCCGGCCACCCTCACTCCGGCCAAACTCTTCGCATTGAAGCGGATTGGAGTGACCCGCATATCGATGGGAGTTCAATCCTTTGATCAAGGGGTACTCGATGAAATGGGAAGACACCATAGCCCCGGACAAGTCAAGCGTGCCTACGACTGGATACGGGAGGCGGGATTTGACAATGTGAACCTCGACATGATCATCGCTTTTCCGGGGCAATCAACTGAGGACCTCGAACACGATTTGGATGAGGTCATCCGGATGAGCCCGGATCATGTCTCGGCGTATTGCCTTACCTTCGAGGAAGACACACCGCTTTACGCCAGGCTATCCGACGGAGTATACAAGAGAGACATCGAACAGGAAGCCGCCCTCTACGAATTCGCGTGGCAGAAATTAGAAGACGCCGGATTCCATCAATATGAGATATCCAACTTCTCAAAAGACGGATTCCGATCTCTTCACAATCTCAACACATGGCGCATGACCGAATGGATCGGCATGGGACCATCTGCCAGTTCACAATTCAGGGGAATTCGTCGCACGCATGCCCACGATCAGGGCACCTGGTTGAAGGACATCGCCACTGGATCGTTGCCTGAGCGGGAGATAGTCGTCTTGAACAACGACAGCATCTTGTCCGACTGCCTGATTTTCGGCCTTCGGATGACAGATGGGCCGGATCTCCCGGCGCTCATTCAACGGTTTGGAAAAAGTGCCCTATCAAAGTGGGAACCCCTCTTTCATCACCTTACAGCCGATGGGCTCGCCGAATACAAACCCGACAACTACCTGCGGCTGACACTCCAAGGCCGCTTGGTCGCGGACGCAATCGGAGTCGCGGTTCTTGAAGCGGAAGACACCTGACCGCTTTGGAAAGATGGCACCCAAATCCAACCCCGGAGAAAACCGCCCGATTATTGCAAGGACAGAAATACGGGCATTCCAGCCTCCGCTCAGAAAACAAGAAGCATTCCGTAGAATCTCGAAAGGTCGATCCGTTAATCATCCGATCCGGTTGCACTGAAAGACAAATCATCTTCTTCTGCATCGGATGCGGATACACTTATCGTCAGGAGCTGTCCGGCTTCGACCGTCCGGGATCCGACCGG
>JAFGAQ010000288.1 GCA_016933595.1 Opitutales bacterium
CATCGATGGGACGCATCCAAAATCCGAAGGCCACAACATTCTGGCCCAGGTCATTCATGATGCCATCACCGGGCCCGATGATAACACGGCGCCCTCAGCTCCAACCGGGCTCAGCCCAACCGCTCCATCCACCACCAGCGTTAACCTTACATGGGATGAACCCAGCGGCAATCCGTCGGGATATGAAATCTACAGAGACGGGGCTTGCGTGAAGGTTGTAACGTCAGATCCCCGCCCGTTTTCAGATTCCAAACTGAATCCCGGCATTTACAGTTATTCAATCCGCGCTTTTGACCGGGCACTCAACACCAGCCCGAAGAGTGCCAGTGTGACGATCGACACACGCGGCACCATTCCGGACCCCGAGCCCCCCACAATTCCCACCGGGCTTTCCGGGTCCACGGAACGCAACGCTGTCTCGCTGACATGGAATCCTTCCACCGACAACGTGAGCGTGGTCGGCTACCAAATCCGGAGGGAAACCACCCTTATCGGCACCACGGGGGAGACCGCATGGATCGATGCCGGACTGCAACTCGGGCAAACCTACAGTTACTCGGTGCGGGCCTACGATCCATCGGGCAACTATTCGGAGTATTGTGCGCCGGTGCAGGTCGAGGTTCCGATTCTGGATCTTCCGGATGGATGGCAGGCTGCCGACGTCGGTTACGTCGGGATACACGGCAGCTCCTCTTTTTCATCCGGAGCCTATTCCATCCAATACAGCGGGTCCGACATTTTCAACGCTGCCGACAGTTTTGGCTACACCTACACCCCACTCTCAGGAGACGGAAGCATCACCGCCCGTGTGGTATCGATGGAAAACACCAATGAATGGGCCAAGTGCGGCGTGATGATCCGCGAAACACTGGAACCGGGTTCAACGCATGCGTCCATGGTCCTGACCCCCATGAAAAAGGTATCCTTCCAGCGGCGCACCGGCACAAACGCTGCGTCCCCCAGTGGAGTGTCGACTACCTTCGGATCCTATCCCTATTGGGTGCGTATGGTCCGGGACGGCGAGACCCTCACCGGATTCCATTCATCCGACGGAACAAGCTGGACAAAACTGAGTTCAGTCAACCTGACGATGAACGCCAACGTATGGATCGGACTGGCACACTGCAGCCACGACAACACCAGGCTCAACACCGCGATCATCGACAATGTGAGTATTTCCGGAGGCGGTGCGAATCAGGCACCAACACTTCAGGGGATCGGGAACCAAACCGTCCGGGCCGGCGAAACCATCCGCATCACGATCCAGGCCAGCGATCCGGATTCCGGGCCGGAGCCACTGCAATACAGCGCTTCAGCGGAATAATCCCGCCGATCTACAGCAAGCCCGACAGTCCGCAGCAAAAACCCGATGATGATCCGCATAGCCCCACATGATCTCCGGAATGCATTGAACCTTTCCATGCTCTTGGCCGGGTCCATTTGCTTTGTATCAGCAATGGCCCAGTCCAACCCGCCGTCCACGCCAATCGTGTTGAGTGAGACAAGCGAAGCTGAGGTTAAGGTCGCATGCATAGGCGACAGCATCACCGCAGGCTATCCGAATCCAGGGGGATTTCCTCCGGTTCTCGACGGAAAGCTCCCCGACAACTACACCGTGGTGAATTATGGAAAGCGGGGTGCCACCGCACTCGGGCCAGGCCGGGGAAGCAGCCCATACATCAGCACAACAGAATACGCCAACGCCATCAAGTCCGGAGCCGGGATCGTGGTGATCATGCTCGGAACCAACGACAGCAACAACACCAGTTGGGTCCACGAGTCCCATTTCAAGGAGGATCTGGGAAAAATCGTTAACAACTTTCTCAACCTGTCCCATCATCCCAAAGTCTACCTTGCGTCCACCCTCCCGTCCTTCACGACCTCCGAAAAAATCAATTCACTTCGCATTGAGACCCTTATTGGCCCGAGAATCCGGGACCTATCCAATGAACTCGGAGTTCAAGGGATCGATACCTTCACCCACTTCATCGACAAAAAGTCATTGTTCATCGATGGGACGCATCCAAAATCCGAAGGCCACAACATTCTGGCCCAGGTCATTCATGATGCCATCACCGGGCCCGATGATAACAC
>JAFGAQ010000036.1 GCA_016933595.1 Opitutales bacterium
ATCGTGCGAAAAGCGCGTCTCCACTGACCAATATGGGAAGCCCTAAACCCTCGACGATGTAACTTACTGAGTCCGGGGTATGTCCCGGAGTTGATCGCACCCCTATCTCGAGATCCTCCCAGTCCAATCGGTCCCGATCCTGTAATAGTCGCGCATGAGCTGCGCACCCCAAAGGGGACGGGACCGCAATACCCACTCCCGGGACTGAGATTAGCAACCCTGGCAAGCCGCCAACGTGATCCGGATGATTATGGGTGATGAGAACGCGGGATAGCTCCAAATCATGATGACTGAGCCATGACGCGATCTCAAGGGCCCGAGTCCCCGTGTCAAACAACAGTGCATGATTGCGCACCGGATCGACGATAATCCAAGCGTTGACGGTCCATTCTCCAAAAGGGAGCGACAATCGCTCCACACGATCCGGGATAATCGGCGGCTCAATCCGGGGATCACGCGCGACAGCGAGTAGGCAATCAGGATTTAGCCGAAGCACCTCTGCTGTTTGCGTCAACAATTCGGGTGCAACCACCTGGCCTGCAAGCAAACGATCCAACTCCGCACGCCTCATACCCAACCGTTCCGAAAGCTCTTCGCGCCCGATGCCACGACCCAGCATGGCTTTGCGCACAATGTCGGGAAATGCATCTTCCAGGGGCTCCATGATACAATCAATCGGCCTCAAACAAACTCCCTGAGCCTTTTCCAAAGCGTGTTTAACGCAGTGGGTAATACCCGGGTATCACTGATGACCGGCATGAAATTGGTATCTCCCGACCACCGGGGTACAATATGACAATGCAAATGCTTCGGGATGCCGGCACCAGCAGCAGAACCCAAATTGAATCCCACATTGAACCCGTCAGGATGAAGCGCCTGTTCCAGCACCTTTTTTCCCCGGATAATCAGGTTCATGTATTCCGAAAGCTCTGACTCCGAGAGGTCCGACAAATCACCGACCTCCCGATACGGAACAACCAACAAATGCCCGGCATTATAAGGAAACCGGTTCATCACGATGTAGTGAAACTGCCCGCGGATTAACACCAGGTTCTTCTCATCGTTCTGCTCCTGAGGTATAGTCACAAAAGGATTCGTCCGCTCCTTCGGGTTTTCAGGAGCTTCGATGTATTCCATGCGCCAGTAGGAGTGCAGGTATTGCATGTTCAGAGGGAGACTCTTTGAGAAAAACCGGACATTTTGTGCCGGGACGGAGGGCTTGAGTTAGACAAGCTTTTCGCCATGCAAAAATCAACCCTTTTCATCCTCTTCTCTCAACACCAAACCAAAGCCATGTAAAACGCAGAAATATTCCTCCTTTTGTGCTTGCGTTGTGGTCCCGAATCCGGCTTCTTTTTCGGTTTACTTCATGTAGCGCAAGCAGCATGGATCTTGGGCGGTTAGCTCAGTTGGTTAGAGCAACTGGTTTACACCCAGTAGGTCGAGGGTTCGAGTCCCCCACCGCCCACCATTTTGTAAGCATCGAACCGCATCCACCCAAGGAGCGGTTTTTTTTGTGCCTGCTTTTTCGTTTGCACTTTGTTTTTTATCCCAGTTCACCCCGCTGATCCCGCGCGAGGTTGCATTCTATCCCTACCTGCATCCAATCATCCCAACTGCCTTTACAAGGCCGCAACGCCGCTGTTGGATCGATACATGAACACCAACAATAACCATATTCGGGGCTTGCCAGCACAATGCATTGTCCAACAAACTCCCATCACGTTTTCTCCCCGACGAACAAACTTCCCGCTATCGTTTAGCAACCATAGTGAATCATCAACTGTGGTTTATGCATGACTCATCATTCTCAAAGGCAGTCCGACCTCAACTCGTTGAAAATCGACCCGTCTCTGCGCGATACCGGTAGTGGGCACCCGGGACGTTGGTGGGTCCTGCTATTGATCATCCTGCCGGTTTTCGCCGGAGGAGTTCTCTGGATTGCGAGACGGGAGCCTGTCATGGAGGTGGCTCTGGTGCAGGTCCGGAAGATGGAAACCGCAAGCCGGGATACTGCCGTATTGTCCGCCAGCGGATACGTCGAGGCCAGACGTCAGGCAACTGTCTCATCAAAAATTACCGGGCAGGTCGTCGAGCTCTTCGTCGAGGAGGGGATGGAGGTATCCGAAGGTCAGGTCCTCGCGAAACTGGATGACTCCGAAGCCAAGGCTCAGGCAGAAAATGCACGCGTTCAAATTGAAGTCGCCCGTGCCTCGATCCCTGAACTCAAGATCAGAGTCGAAGACGCGGAACGCACTTACAAGCGCATGGAAGCGCTCTTCGGCAAAGCCGCCATCAGTGAGGAGGAAAGGGATCAGGCCAAAACCAGAATGGATAGCCTCCAAGCGCAACTCGCCATTGCCGAAAGCCAACTTGCCTTGGCGGAATCCGGTTACGCCATCGCCCTCCGTCACTTGGACAATTACACCATTCGGGCTCCATTTCCAGGTATCGCAATATCCAAGGATGCGCAGGTCGGCGAGATGATATCACCCGTTTCTGCTGGTGGAGGATACACCCGAACCGGAATCTCGACAATCGTGGACATGACTTCGCTTGAAGTGGAGGTCGACGTCAATGAGTCCTTTATCGCGCGGGTTTCGATCGGACAAAAAGTAGTGGCCGTGCTCGACGCATACCCCGACTGGCAAATTCCTGCCACGGTCCGAACAGTCATACCAGCCGCAGACCGACAAAAAGCCACCGTGAAAGTCAGGATATCCTTTGATGCTCTCGATCCCCGCATCCTGCCCGACATGGGGGTAAAGGTGAACTTCCTCGGCGAGACCACCACCGAGGACCCAACCGGTGAGGCAACACAGCCCACCCAAAGCCTCATCGTCGACAGCAAAGCGGTTGGACAGGCAACGGATCAACCCCACGTTTGGCTCTGCCGAACCGACAACACACTGGAATTGCGACCGGTGAGAATTGGCCGTTCATTCCAGCGCAGCATGGAGATACTCGACGGACTTCGGCCCGGGGACTGGGTCGTCGCCGATGCATCGTTACCACTCAAAGCGGATCAATCCGTTCGTGCCATCCGCTGAGCATGAATGCATCCCGGATCCGACCCACCCATCCAATTTTCCCAAAGCATCCTTCAACCCTTCTATCCATATGGTAAGCCTGAATCCATCATCAGCCGACAACGCCCACATTTCCGTGCGGGAGTTGCACAAAATCTACAAACGCGGCAGTGAATCCATCGATGTGTTGAGGGGACTCAACCTCAACATCCAAGCCGGGGAGTTTCTCGCGTTCATGGGTCCGAGTGGCTCGGGCAAAACCACATTGCTGAACCTCATCGGTGGCATTGATGTTCCAAACTCGGGAACCATCACCGTTGACGGGCAACGCATCGATTCACTCTCCTCATCCGCACTCACCCGGTGGAGGTCCCGGCATGTGGGTTTCATCTTTCAGATGTTCAACCTGATTCCGGTGCTGAACGCATTCGAGAATGTTGAAATGCCCCTCCTGCTCACCCGATTGAACAAAGCCCAACGCCGCAAACATGTCGAAACCGCGCTTGATCTCGTCGGCCTCGCAGACCGCATGAAACACTACCCCAGGCAGCTCTCCGGAGGACAGGAACAACGGGTGGCTATTGCGCGGGCATTGGTCAACGACCCCTCCATCCTCCTTTGCGACGAACCAACCGGAGACCTCGACCGGGAAAGCGCGAACGAAATCATGGGACTCATCCAGCGGCTTTCCAGCGAACAGAACAAAACCGTGCTCATGGTCACCCACGACCCGGTCGCCGCCAAATGCGCCGACTCGGTCCTTCACCTGGAAAAAGGCGTTCTGGTCGAAGCGATCGCGCAGGCTCAAGGATGAAAATCACCAGTGGAAAGGCTTCTCTATGAAATTCCTGCACTTGGTTTACGCCAATATCCTGCGCAAGAAAATGCGCTTTTTCCTCACCATCGGCTCATTCGGGGTCGCCCTGTTCCTCTTCGGGATTTTGGTCGCCATCCACAATGGCTTTTATCAGGGCATCGATGCGGTCGAGGACAACCGTCTGGTGGTTCGCAACAAAACATCTTTGATGGTATTCCTCCCCTACTCCTACAAGGCAAAGATCGAGGCGATGGAGGGCGTTGAATACGTTATTCCGTCGGTCTGGTTCGCCGGCGTGTATCAAGACCGGAAGAACTTCTTCTCCCAGTTTGCAATTGAAACTGCAGGCTGGGTGGAGACCTATCCGGAATATGCGATCGACAAAGATCAATGGTCCGCGTTCGAAAACGACCGGCAGGGTTGTATGGTCGGACGGGCTCTTGCAGAAAAATTCGGATGGGAGATCGGCGACCGTATCCCGCTGGAGGGCACCATCTTCCCTGGGGCATGGGAGTTCAACATTTGCGGAATCTTCGAAGGAAACAAAAAGAACGTCGACCTCAACCAGATGTGGATTCGCTACGAATACCTCGCCGAATCCATACCGTTTATGAAAGGACAGGTGGGATGGTATGCTGTCAAAGCCATCCATACGGATTACGTCAATGGCCTGATCTCCAGAATCGACGGGGAGTTTTCCAATTCCCCAGCCGAAACAAAAACGGAACCGGAGAAAATCTGGATGCTCGGCTTCGTCAAACAAATGGGAAACATCAAACTGATCCTGATCTCGGTTGGCGGCGTGGTGATCTTCACCCTGCTGTTGGTCACTGGCAGCACGATGGCCATGTCCGTCCGCGAACGCACCTCTGAATGGGCCACGCTAAAAACACTTGGATATGGGGATACCCTTGTTCTGGGCCTCGTATTGGGAGAATCCTTTTTTTATGCGATAATCGGGGGCGCGATTGGACTTGGACTGGCATGTCTCTTCGTTTCCAAAGGCGACCCTACCGGGATGATGGGAGGGCTTTTCACCCTTTCTCCCGATAACATCTTTGCGGGACTCACTCTGACTTTGATCACCGGATTCATCGCAGGCGTACTGCCCGCGATTTCCGCCATGAAGCTACGTATTGTTGACGCATTGAGGAGGGTATGATCATGTTTGCCAGCAAAATTCCAGTTTCCTACAACCTACGCAGCATCCGGGCGAGATTCACCTCCACGATTGTGGCGGTGCTCGGTATCGCCGGAGTCGTCGCCGTGTTTCTTGCCATGTTGGCCATGGTCAATGGCTTTCAAAGCGTGATGGTGAGCACGGTATCTCCAGACAATGCAATGATCCGCAGAGCCGGAAGCGGATCGGAGATGGAAAGCCTCTTCATGCTGGAAGAGCTCCGGGTCATCCAGGACCTTCCCGAGATCGCCCGCAATGGCGACGGGAAACCCATCTATTCTGGCGACGTCGTGGTCGTCGTTCCCCTGCTCATGCGCAGCACGGGCACAGAAGCCAACGTGCAGATGCGCGGGATCTCCGGCAACACCCTTGAAGTGCGCCCACAAATCCGCATGATCGAGGGCAGGTTTATCGAGCCCGGAAAATCCGAGGTAGTGGTCGGAGCCGGGGCATTCAAGCGCTACGAGGGCACCGAAATCGGTTCCGGATTACCCATCGGCGGACGGGTATGGACCGTAGTCGGCATCTTTGACTCAGGTGGAAGCTCCTTTGATTCCGAACTCTGGAGCGATGCCATCCTCACCAACGAAACCTTCAACCGGCCGCCGAATATCTTCCAATCGATGACACTGAAGCTCAACCCTGGAGTCGACATCAAGGCGTTTGACACCCGGCTCCGGTCGGATCCACGATTGACGGTGTCCGCCCAGAGCGAAGTTGAATACTACAGCGAAAAATCCGAAATGATCTCGCGACTGATCACCTCACTCGGTTTCCTGATTGTTTTTGTCATGGGTTTTGGTGCGGTCTTTGCCTCCCTCAATACGATGGCATCCCTCATATCCGCCCGAAACCGGGAAATTGGAACCCTCCGGGCAATCGGATTCAAGCGGCGCAACATCATCCTTTCTTTTGTATTAGAGTCCGTATTCATCGCACTGATCGGCGGTCTGTTGGGCTGCTTGCTCGTTCTCCCCTTGAATGGGTTTCAGGCATCGACTATGAACTGGGACACCTTTTCCCACATCGGCTTTTCTCTCAAGCTCAACCTCACCATGATCCTCAGTGCCTTGGCATTCGCCGTCGCCATGGGATTCATCGGTGGGGTAATCCCAGCCGCTCACGCGGCAAACCGGCCGATTGTGGACTCTCTCAGACGAATGTAACCCTTATCCAATCTTCGGCTTAGAGACATCCACTCGCCACAATGCGCGATCAACGCATTGCGGTGAAGGGAAAAACGGGACCATGCAGAGTTGGGATCGACACAACTGACTCGTCATGGATGGCCCGTCATTTCCGGCATAAACCCATTATACATTCAGTCATTTGGTGGTGTCGCAATATAGGGAGATGCATACCATGCTACCCCCTCATACTGTATGTATTCAGGATCAGCATAACGCACCAGGTATTCACGCTCATCCGCATCATCTGTGAAGTAGTGTGAGCCCGTCCGGGGCAGCCAA
>JAFGAQ010000289.1 GCA_016933595.1 Opitutales bacterium
CCGATCAAGGCGGTTACATCGAAAATGCTCACGCCAAAGCCGGTGACATCATAACGCGATGGATCAGCGGCATCCGCGACCTTAGCAGGCAGAATGTTGTAGTAAAGATCCACCATGTGAAAGACCAAAGCGGTCACGCTCACCCCCAACAGCGCCTTGACGGACACTTTGGTAGTGTAGAAGATCAGGAAGAGAAACGGCACCAGAAAATGAAACACCACCAACGACATGCCGACCCACCACCAGTCGTTGTAGGATCCGTCCGAAGCATAGAGCCTGAGGTTGTACCAGAAGGTTTCCTCGGGAATGTTAGCCTGATAGATCAGGAACATCTGCGAAAATGCGATATAGGCCCAGAAAACGGTAAACGCCAGCAACAATAGCCCCAAGTCATACCGGTGGGCCCGCTTGTAGATACCCGCCAACCAGCCTCTCGTTGACAGGACAAAGCACAAAACGATCGTGAATGCCACTGCCACGCGCATGGCGCCGGCAAAAAACCAGACTCCAAACATGGTCGAAAACCAATGGTACTCGAGGCTCATGAACCAATCAAACGCTCCGAAGGTCGCGCTCAATCCGACCGCAAATACTCCGATTGCGGAGAGCACCCGCATCTGGCGCACATGGTGTTCTTTCCCATCTGAATCGAGGGCAAACGAATGCTTTCTCAAACCGAAGGCCAAGCCGATGAACACCCCGAAGTAGAGCACAGTTCGAAACGTCATCCAGAAACGGTCAAGCCACCCCTGCTTCCATATGTAGAGTGGGTCATCACCCACCATCCCGCCACCCGGCAGGACGTATTCCGGACTCAGCCACTTCCAGATCATACCCGCATACTCCGGGAACAACCATGGAGTGAGGATCAGCGGAGCAAAGATCAACCCCATCCAAGGAAAAGCGGACACCATGTGCTCCAACTGACGCCGGATGATCACCGACCACCCCGCGTCAAAAATGTGACTGATCATGATGAACAGCAACATTCCCACCAGCACGGACATCCAAAACGCAAAACCCAACAACCACGCCATCCATGGCCGGTTATCCCCGTTACTGGCGCCCCAAATCAAACCGGCCAACCCCACCAGAAGGCCAACCAATCCGATTCCCAGACACAGGCGGGAAACCTTTGTCAAATCGCGACCCGGGAGCTCCACTGCAGCTTCTTCGCTCATAGCCCAAGCTCCTTTCGTTTCGATGGCGGGATCTCGTCCAGCGTCGCGCTATTTGCCCGCTGCAACGCACGGACATACAATATAACGGCCCACCGTTCTTCCGGCGACATACGGTCCGCATATCCCATCATCAAACCCTTTCCCCATGAAGCGGTGTTGAACAATTCACCTTCACTCTGTTCGCGGTAGAGATCCTGAACAAGGTTCGCCGCGACCATCCCGTAGTTCCGGACAATACCCGCACCATCACCGGCCGGGCCATGGCAGACCGAACAAAACAAGTCGAACTTCTCCTGTCCGAGCCGCATCTGATCGCGGTTCACCGGAATCGGAAATCCCTTGACCCAATCGCCCGATGCATCCCGACCATACAACAGGGCGGTATCGGTTAGGCGTTCGCCGCTGTAATCCCGGGAAAACACCGACTTCAGCTTCAACTCATTGCCACGCTCCACACTATTGAGAGGCGGGAGCCGGTCATTCATGCCATTGCTGAAAAACGGGTTCTCGCCCTGCGGAAGGTATTTTGCCTGCCGGTCCATATCAGGAAACACCTCAATCGGCTCCTTGCGTGACTTCGCTCCACGGAAACCAAGCAGTGAAACCACCACCACGAACAACAGCAGATTGACGATGATAACGTTGCGGATCATCGGGCACCTCCTTTATCCGCTGCTTTTCCAGCCGGAATCAAAGTCACATCATGGCCTCCAAGGCTCTCCAGAAAAGCCTTTGTCCGCAGTTCATCATACATGGGGTCTGAAGCTTCAACAACAATCATGAACTTATCA
>JAFGAQ010000037.1 GCA_016933595.1 Opitutales bacterium
GGAATGGAAAGTGCGGATTACATCTGGGGAAGCAACGCCGTAGCCGCCAACAAATCCATGCTCCTTCTCATTGCCCACCGTCTCACGGGCGACACGGAGTCGTTCTCAATCGCGTGCGACAAGTTGAACTACATTCTCGGGAAAAACCCGACCGGATACTGCTTTGTCACCGGCTTCGGAGCACGCCCGGTCATGAACCCACACTACCGCCCGAGCATGGGCGACGAACTGGAGGATCCGCATCCCGGATTCCTCTCCGGCGGGCCGAACCACCAACGTCACGACGTGAAATGGGTCTCCGGATACTTGGGAGATTCCCCGGCTATGGCCTTCTGCGACGAAGAAGCCAGCTACGCCACAAACGAGATCGCGATTAATTGGAACGCTCCGCTTTCCTTTATCACGGGAGCAGTGGAAGCGATAATGGAGGCTTCTGCCACCCCGGGAACTTCCACAGACGAATGATCCTCAAGCACAAAGACTTCGGAGGCTTCGGAAAACCCGACCTCATCCTCATCCATGGCATGCTCGGCTCCAGTCGCAACTGGGTCAGCATTGCCCGTTGCCTGACCGCCCACTTTCATGTGGTGGCCCTTGACATGCGCAACCACGGATCCTCGCCCCATGCCGATGCGATGGACTACCCGCTCATGGCGGAGGACGTCCTGCGGTGGATGGACACGCATGCGGTTCCATCCGCGCGCTTCATCGGCCACAGCATGGGGGGCAAAATCGTCATGCGGCTCCTCCACTACCATCCTGATCGCGTTACTCAAGCCGTCATCGGAGACGTGGCACCGAAAAACTACCCACCCTTCTTCGCCGACGCATTCCGCGCGATGCAGGCAGTCAAGCCCGGCGCTTGCTCCAGATTATCCGAGGCGGACGCCCTCATGGCTCCCATCGAACCGGACGATAAACTGCGACAGTTTCTGCTTACCAACCTGCGCCGCAGAGAGGACGGGAGGCTCGAATGGATCATCCATCTCGAGTCCTTCACCACCAACATGGGGAAGCTGTCCGAACCGCCCTTTGGACCGGACGACCGATGCCTCGAACCCATTCTTTTCCTCAGGGGCGAATTCTCCCGCTTTGTGACGGACGACGACCTGCGGCTTATCCTCCGGCACTTCCCGAACGCCACCATTGGCTGCATCCCCAACGCAGGCCACAACGTCCACTTCGACAACCGCGAGGCCTTCTGCAAGGAGACCCTTCAGTTCTTCGGGGTAACCGAATAGGCCTTCCCGCGATGGATGGGGTTTCATCCCTGGGATAATACCGGTTTCGTTGGTCTCTCCACAGACTGTGGGAAGGCTGGCTGCAGCTTATCACGGGATCCAACGCTGAATCCAATCCCAGCGCAAGATGCTCCCGCTTGGAGCAGCGATCCTCCCTCCCGGAGCGGATGACGATCCCGGATTCTGCTATCATCCACTCCATTATGTTGGATGCAAGAATACTGGGTTTTGTAATGGTGAGCCTGTTGACCAATGGATCGGTCCGGGCACATGACACCACTGGAGTTGAACCGCTCTTTGTGATGGACGCTTATGTCGTAACCGGCACACGCACCGAACGCCTGATTACGGAGGCACCGGTCAAAACAGAATTGATCCGGTCCTCAGATCTCGGTCACTACAATGCGACCTCCTTTCGGGATGCCCTCAAACTCATCCCGACCGCGCGGTTTGAGAACGATTGCCAGAATTGCGGAGTGAATCAGATCCAGCTGTTGGGGCTGAGCACAGACTACACCTCCATCCTGTTTGACGGCGCACCGCTCTATTCCGGTTTGGCCAAGGTGTATGGGGCCGACATCTTCCCGGCGATCTTCATCGACCGCATCGAAGTGGTAAAAGGGGGAAGCTCGGTTTTGTATGGACCGGAAGCGATGGCTGGAGTGGTCAACCTGATCACCGAAGCCCCACAGCAATCCGGAATCACCACCAATATCGAATACGAGATCCTGCCCGAAAACGCGCGGGAGTGGGAGGCGTCTTTCCGGGCAAACCATGTGAACGCATCCCGCAGTCTCAGCCTGAGCCTTTACGGGTTGAATGTGGATCGCGAAGGCGTGGACTTGTCGGGCGACGCTTATACCGAGATCCCGGAATTCAACAACCGTGTATTGGGGATGCAGCTATGGTGGCAACCCAACCCCGCATCCACCCTCAAGGCAAACTACCAGTTCATGGATCAATCCCACCGGGGTGGCGACTCCCTCCACCTTCCAGAGGAGCAGGCCAGGGTCGCTGAGTCGCTCACCCATGAGATGCACCTGGCTCAATTGTCCTGGAAACAATCGATCAACGACTCTTTCGATTATGGATTGAGTTTCAGTTCACTCCTCCTCGAGCGCACCAGTTTCTACGGAGCAAGAGGCGACAATGAAAAACGGGCGTGGGAATCCTCCGGGTTCACCGGCACGGTGACAGATGCATTCATTCAGTCCAACTCCGCTCTAATTGACGCCATCGCCAGAAGGGTTTGGGGCACCACCGACAACGCGGTTATCTATGTCGACAGTCAGTTCAACCATCGATGGATTCAGCACACAATCAGCTATGGGATTCAATACCGCTACGAAGACCTGCGGGATGGGTCATTACACGATCCGGATGCACCATCCACGCAGGACGACTTCGGAAATGCGGGGTTATTTCTTCAGGATCAATGGACGGTGAACAGTCGACTTGAGCTGGTTCCAGGCTTGCGCTTCGACAAGCATGACAATGTGGATGCCACCGTGTTTTCTCCGAGGCTTGCCGCAAGGTATTTCATCAGCGACTGCCTAACCTCCAGGGTATCCTGGTCCACCGGTTTCAACGCTCCGGGTGCTTTCAACGAGGACAAACACATTGGGGTTAACAACGGCGGGGCCATTTTCCTGGTCAACGAGGCAGGGCTTGAAGAGGAAAGCTCCCAGACATTCAGCGCCGGCGCTGAATATCAACCACTTGCGCTCGACCGAAGGCTCACCCTCCACTCACAGGTTCACTACACGCTCCTGGAGGACACTTTTGAAATTGATGACACCGGAGATCTTAGCGGAGATCCCAATCTTTGGCTCCGCTACAACGGGCCAGATGCCAGCGTTTTCGTCTGGGAAAACAACCTGAACTGGCAGAGTGGTCCCTTCCGCATCGATGCCGGATTGTCCTGGATCCGGGCCCGAATGGATGAGGCCGTCGAAAGGGTCAGCGGGCTCGTGACCGACGAGTTCATCAAACGGCCCGAATGGACGGGACACCTCGGCTTCTCTTACGAAAATCCCGATGCGATCAACATCCACTCCCTGCTGTCCTACACCGGAACCATGATCGCAATTGGACAGGATGCCGACATCTGGCGCCACACTCCCCGCTTTTTTGTATGGGACCTCGGCTTCTCCAAAACATTCGGGAATGTATTCGGCAACCGCGCACTCACCTTTTCTGTTGGGGTCGAAAACCTGCTCGATGAACGCCAGAAGGACTTGCAGAACAACGGCGAGGAACGGGATCCGACCTACCAGTATGGACCCGTGCAGCCCCGCACATGGTATGCCCGTGTGAACATGGACTGGTAGAGACCTTTCTCAAGATCCCGGTGGTCGGATCCATGGCCGCACCTCCGGGTTTCAGTCAGCTCAGCCCGGGCGCAGCACCTCTCCCGGGTTGAGCCCATGGACTTCCCGGAATGCCCGCGCAAAATGGCTGGGATTCGCATATCCTACAGCCACCGATACTTCCATCACCGATCGTCCATTCTGCCGGAGCATGCGCATGGCGTGATCCATCCGGATCCGGCGCAGGTAGCCAAAAACGGTGCAGCCATAATGCTCCCGGAATCCCTTCTTGAGTTTGCACTCATTCACATGAAAGGCCCGGGCAAGTCCGCTGATTGAATGCGGCTCCTCCGGATGCTGATCCAGATAGGCGGCCACCCTCCGGATCGCGCACACATCCTTCTCGTGCCAACACGAAGCACATTCGCGGTCTAAACGGAGTTCATCCGATTCGAGCACCAGTGCAATCCACTCAGCCAAATAGCTTTGCCTCATCCATGCAGTCGATGCACGCTCAGCCGGGACAGCCATCAGTGCGGACATCACCCATCCCATCCTGCCACGGCAGGATCCTTTGATGAATAGGGAGACATTCCGCACGGGGCACAACAGGCAATGCAGCTTGGATGGCAGTTCTTCCGTCCCGCCCAAAGCCAAGGTAATCAAAGGCAACCAGACCGCGAACCCGGACGAATCGGGATCCAGATGCGGTACCGACTTCGCACCGCGATCGCCCAATAGACACCATTCCGACGAATTGACCACATGCAGGCCCAGTTCCGGAATCTGCCACTTGAGCCGCCCTTCACTCACACCCACCAGCCAAACACCAGGGTCACCGGGCAAACCGCATTCGCGGACGCGCTTTAAAGAAAACACCCGCAAAGGCGCGAAGATCCCTTGTTCGAGGCCCTTCACGTGCGCTGTTCCGGAACTGACTGAGTGGAGCATGGCTTTTTGCGATTGCGACTGAATCTCA
>JAFGAQ010000290.1 GCA_016933595.1 Opitutales bacterium
CAGTGTGGATGGCAAGCAATGGCATCCGCTTGGCGATGTGCTTCAAATGGCCTACACCTTGCCTCACTTCATTGGCTACCGCATCGGACTCTTTATCCAAGCCACCGAGAAGTCCGGTGGATTTGCCGACTATGATTATTACAGGATCTCCGGATCGCTGTGATTCGTGCTGGCATAAAGGCGCATAAGCTTCTCTGGATTTGGGATAATCTTATACGAGAAGTGATTATGACCTAAGGATTGAAACCAAGGGTGGAATCTTTTTATGAATGAGCCCCAAGAGGATTTGCATTGCGTCGATGCCGGGCTGCGATGGGATGCAAGAATGCGAGTTGAGAAGGGTTATCCGCCGGAGCGGATGGAGCGAAAGCCTAGCTCTTTGAGGAGCGCACAGACCCTGTCGGGTTGATCTCCCTGTAGGATGAGGCATCCGTCCTCGACGGCACCTCCGCAGGCGAGGGCTTTTTTCAGTTTTGCGAGAATTTCTGCAGCCTTGATCGATGGCAGGGCATCCGTTCCATACACTATGGTGACGGTTTTGCCGGCGCGTCCTTTTTTCTCACGGCGGACACGCAGGATCTGGTCCTTGTGGGCAGGACTATCCGGTTGTTCGGGAGTGAAGGATGTGCTGGCAGATGGATTGGAAGCCGGCGCGGAAAGCCCGGAACCGGGCAGGGATCCGAATGGGTTGTGCCCAAACGGATCCGTGTCTCCCGAAGTATCGATTCTGGATTTTTGCTTATTTCCCATCGGGCGCGGGTGCGTTGACCGATCGATTATAGGCGGAAACCAAGGCCTTGAGGCTGGCAAGTTCGATGTTGGTGTCGATGCCGCATCCGTAGAACCGGCGTCCGAGCTTGTCCTGAATCTGGATGTAGGCTGCGGAACGGGTTGCAGATCCTCCACCGATGGCATGCTGACGGTAATCCGTCAGGTTGAAGGATTTGTATCCAAGGCGTTCCAACGCATTGACGAATCCGTTGATTGGACCATTGCCCTCACCGGAGAAGAGGCTTTCCTTGCCGTTCAAACGGAGCGAACCGGTTACCCGGAATAGCGCGGGCTGTGCCGATACGCGGTGAACATCGTATTCGATGAGCTCGAGCGGGGACGCGATGTCCACGAAGGCCGAGGTGAAGGCATCGAGGATCTCGTCGGAGGTAAGCTCCCTTTGGCGCCTGTCGGCTTCATCGTTGACGTGTTTCCCGACCTCCGGATGCATGGGCTTGGGCAGATCAAAGCCGTGGTCGTGCTGCAGGATATAGGCGACACCGCCTTTGCCGCTCTGACTGTTGATCCGGATGATGGCCTTGTAGGTGCGCCCGATGTCATTCGGATCGATCATGAGGTAAGGGACCGCCCAATGGGCATCGGGATCCGCCTGACCCTTGCGCAGGTCCATGCCTTTTTTGATGGCGTCCTGATGGGATCCGGAGAACGAGGTGAAGACCAAATCGCCGGCGTAGGGATGCCTTGGAGGGACTGGCATTTCGGTGTTGCGTTCGCAAATTTCGCGCAGGCGAGGGATGTCGTGCAAATCGAGCTGGGGGTCAATCCCGTGTGCCATCATGTTGAGGGCGACGGTGACGATATCCAGGTTGCCAGTGCGTTCACCGTTTCCAAAGAGGGTGCCTTCGACGCGGTCGGCGCCTGCCAGTAGTCCCAATTCGGTTGCCGCAACGCCAGTGCCGCGGTCGTTGTGGGTGTGCAGGCTGATGATCGCGTGATCGCGGTGCTTGAGGTGCCGGCAGAACCATTCGATCTGGTCCGCGTAGACATTGGGGGTGGATACCTCCACGGTGGCGGGCAGGTTCAGGATGATTTTTTCATTCGGGCCCGGCTCCCACTCCTGCATAACCGCCTCACAAACTTCGAGCGCATACTCGACCTCGGTGTCGGAAAAGCTTTCGGGAGAATACTGCAGGACAAACTCGCTGTCGGGAAGGGTTGGACGCAGGGCCTTGATCATGCGGGTTCCCTCAATCGCGATTTGCTTGATCTGCTCCTTGTTCATCCCAAAGGTGACGCGGCGCTGGAGTGGCGAGGTGGAATTGTAGAGGTGGAAAATGACTTTTCCGGCTCCGCGCAGGCTTTCGAAGTTGCGTTTGATGAGGTGTTCGCGCGATTGGCACAATACCTGAATAGCCACGTCATCGGGAATGCGTTTTTCCTCAATGAGCATCCGGGTGAAGGCGAATTCGGTATCGGAAGAGGAGGGGAACCCGACTTCGATTTCCTTGAACCCCATGCCGACCAACAGGTCGAACATTTCGAGCTTCTGGTCAATGGTCATCGGGTTGGCCAAGGCCTGGTTGCCATCGCGCAAGTCGACGCTGCACCAGATCGGGGCCGAGCTTATTGCCTGATTTGGCCATCTGCGGTCCGGCAGGTGAATCCGCGGATAGGGCCGGTATTTCTTTTCGATGTTGAATGGAAACATGAGAGGTTTTCCTAACTGAAAATTTGAATTGGATCGCCAGTGAGCTTCTTGGAATCACAGACTGTGTTGAAGCATGGGAACCTTGTTCCCCCGATACTCTGGCATAGGATCGCGCAGTCTGTCTGAGTCCGGACGTATCTCCCTCACAGAGGGAGCATAAGGGATGCGATCGAATGCGTATAGCGAGTGGTCATGCACTGAAAATACGGCTTCCCGGAGCCGTACGTCAAGATTC
>JAFGAQ010000291.1 GCA_016933595.1 Opitutales bacterium
GTCGCCGACGAAGGCGCGGAAGGGCTCCATGGTGATGTTGACCGATGCGTCGAGTATCCATAGAAGGCCCGCTGCCATCCAAAGGGTGGAGGAGTTTGGCATGGCCACCAAAGCGAGGCTCGCGAAGATGGCACCCACCAGGAAGTAGGGGCGCCGACGCCCGAGCCGGCACCATGTGCGGTCGCTGAAATAACCGACAATCGGCTGGATGATCAGTCCGGTTAGGGGTGCCGCCAGCCAGAGAAGGGGAATCGCGCTTTCATCGGCTCCGAGGTATTGGTAGATGGCGCTCATGTTGGCCATCTGAAGTCCCCATCCGAACTGGATTCCGAAGAATCCGAAGCTCATGTTCCAGATGTGGAGCCAGTTGACGTGGGAGGATGAGTGCGGGTTTGCGGGAGGGTTGCTCATGATGTTGATACAGGACTCATGTGGGGTTTGCGGTCGAAAAGGGTATGCCAGAGCAGCAGTCGCTCCTGTTCGTTGGCGTTGAGTTCATCGAGTTGGTCTGGTGTATAGCGCCAGCGCCAGTTTCCGGACGGCGTGCCGGGGATGTTCATGCGCGCCTTGGATCCGAGGTTCATGAGATCCTGAAGCGGGATCACCGCCAATCGGGAGGGGGAGGCAAAGGCGGCACGGATGATGGGCCATGCGGAATCGGTGTCGTAGAGACCGAAGTATTCTGTGACGTTGGTGAGGTTGTTATCCTCGAGTTTTTTGAGCCAACCGAGGGTGGTATCGTTGTCGTGGGTGCCGGTGTAGACAACGGAGTTGGGCTCGAACCCATGGGGTAGGTGGGCGTTTTCCTCATCGTGGCCGAAGGCGAACTGGAGGATTTTCATGCCAGGTAGACCGGTGGATTTGCGCAGCTCCACCACATCGCGGGTGATGTATCCGAGATCCTCCGCGATGAAGCGTGCCTCGGGTAGGTTTTGGCGGACTGCATTGAAAAAAGCATGGCCTGGTGCCCGGAGCCAAACGCCCTGTTCGGCGGTTTCCGCCATGCCATCGATGCACCAGTATGAGTCGAAGGCGCGGAAATGGTCGATGCGGAGGATATCGGTAAGCTCAAAGGTGCGGGTGAGCCGGCGCATCCACCAATCAAATCCGGTGTCCTGATGGACTTCCCACCGGTAGAGGGGGTTGCCCCAGCGTTGTCCGGTCTTCGAAAAATAGTCAGGCGGGACTCCGGCTCCGTGGAGCAGCAGCCCCTGCGTGTCGAGCGTGAAGAGCTCCGGGTCCTGCCAGCAGTCGGCGCTGTCGTAGGCGACGAAAATGGGAATATCCCCTATCAGGGTGATTCCCTTTTTGTGGGCGCGCTGTTTCAGTTTGTCCCATTGCTGGAAGAAGATGAACTGAAGAAAGGCATGGGTGTCAGCCGCAGCGGCGATGTCGTCCGGGATAGCCATGGAGGCTACCTTTTTCCAGTCCTTCCATGGGTCTGCCCATCCATACCATGGCATACCGAGGTGGAGTTCTTTGAGAGCCATGAACAGGCTGAAGGGATGGAGCCAGTCCCGGTGGTGGCGTTTGAAGCCGGCGAAGGCATTGCGTTCGCTCTTTGCGGACGGGTCCGCGTCGAATCGCTGTTTGGCTATGGCCATAAGTGGCCAGAAGGTCGCGTAGAGCGCCCCGTAGTCGACGTGGTCGTCCGGAAGGGATTTCAGGGACGCGGTCTCTTCGGGAAGGAGCCAAGCCCGTTTTTCAAAGTCCTTGAGGTCGATGAAGTAGGGGTTTCCGGCGGCCGACGAAAAGGATTGGTAGGGAGAATCCCCGTAGCCAGTGGGGCCGAGCGGACACATTTGCCAGCAGGAGAACCCGCAGGATGAAAGAAAGTCAATGAAACGGTGGGCGGCTTTGCCCAGATTTCCAATGCCATAGTCTCCCGGCATACAGCTCAGATGGAGTAAAACTCCGGAGTGACGTTGCTTGAGCCAGGAAGAGTGGTGTGCGATGCTCATGGCAGGATGCGTGATCACAAGCGTTTAGGCGTGAAGAATACTTGGCTAGCAGTTCCTATACCAGCCAGTAGTGCGGGTCAAGATTGGGGCGGAAGCCTCCCCTTCCGGAAAGGGAAGGGGAGGAACACCCCATAACGAGCCGGTTGGAGGACAACCGGCATTCACAACGGTTAGAACTTATAGGAAACTCCGACCGAGTAAGATACCCCGTATTCCTGATAGTCCACGACGAGCCGGGAGTCACCTTGGTCGTAGGTGGCCAGCGGTTCATTGGTCAGGTTGTAGGCTTGCAGGATGACGCTCATGTTTTCGAGCGGGCCTGATTGGAAGGTATAGCTGACCTGCGCGTCCACCACGGTTTCGGCAACCACCGTGCGGTAGTTTCTGCCACGTGGTCCGAAGGTGTTCACGTTGGCCAGGTAATCCGAGCGGTAGCGGGTGCTCACGCGGGCCGAGAATCCGGCCTTTTCGTAGTAGAGGGTCGCATTGGCCACTTTTTCCGAAAGACCCGGGATTGGCGATGCCGGGTTATTGATGTCTTGGCGCACGGTGCTGTCCGTGTAGGATCCGCTGAGGATGAGCCCGAAGCCACTCAGGTATTCGGAGAGCAATTCGCCGGTGAGCGAGAGCGTTCCTTCAACACCCTTGATTTCTCCCCCGGGTCCGTTTGCAGGACGGCTCACAAATCCCTGATAGAGGGCTGGAGTAACGCCAGCAGTCGGGAATCCCGAGAAATCGGTGAGGAGATTCTGGTTGTAGGTGTAGTTTTCGAGCTCCTTATAGAATCCGGTGATGGCGAAGTATCCCTGACCGCGTGCGAAGTATTGCTCGTAGGAGAGGTCAAGTGCGTTGGCGCGCCATGGTTCAAGTTCAGGGTTGCCACCGCTGCCGCTCCATGGGCTGTTGAGCAGGTCTGTGGAGCTTGCGAGCCCGGCGTTGAAACCGTAGTTGGTGCCGGCCCGCATGTCATCCATGCGTTGGCGTGCGAGTTGGCGTGCTGCGCTCATGCGGACGTATTTTCCTTCACCGACGAGGAGGTTCAGGTTGAGGCTGGGCACGAAATCCCAGTAATCGTGTGAACCATCGACAGGCACCCGGACCACTCCGGTTCCGGATCCGGTTGCGGCAGCGCCCTTGGAGGACTGGTCTGCATGGATCATCTGGAATCCGACGTTACCCGTGAGCGGGATGTCCATGACAGAGGATTCGATATCCATCTTGGCATAGAAGGTTGTGAGGATTTCCTCGACATCCCAGTCCGCTGAGAGCACGTCCGCATTCGGGTTCTGGATCAAGTCGTAGATACCGCTGTTGAGTGCGGCGATCGGATCGTAGCTGACCTGGCCGGGGATCCCGATGAAGCTGAGATCGCTTACGCCAGTCTTCGAAGGAAGTGGAAGCGAGGTGGATCCATTCTTTCCAGCGAGGTAGAATCCGTTTTCGTATTCATACTTGTCGCGGGTCGTGTAGGTCACGCCAGCTTCAAGCTTGCTGAACAGATCCCAGAGGCCATCCATGTCGCGCGTGGCAAATGCCTTGAGTTGGAGCAGCTTGTCCTCGCTTTCGGGGCTCTTGAGGTATCCGAGTTGTCCACCCGGAACCACATCACCGCCCCATCCCTGAGGACTGGTGAGCATGATCAGGTTGGGATCAGCGTAGTTGATGGACGGAGAGAACACGGCTCCGCGATCTCCTCCCATTGTGAATCCGAGGGTATCGGTAGCCCCTTCGCCCGCAGTACCTGTTCCGGAGTAGGTTTCCAGAACGGTATCCTCGCGGTTGATCTTGGAGTAACCAACGTCGAAGTTGGCGGTCCATGCTCCGAGGTCGGCGACTTCGATGTTCCATCCGATCGCGTAGATGTCCGCATCGCGGGTGACGATGTCATTGCGCATGACGCCTTTGACGTTGGAGAATGCACCTTGGGTGACCAATCCCCTATCGGCGGTGTATCCCGGTTCGAGAACGGCCGAGCTCCATTGCAGCGGGAATTCGATACCGCGCAGCATCTGCTCTTCTTCAAATTTCGTGTAGTAGAGATCGAGAGTGGAACGGACGTTTTCGAGAGGTTTCCACTCGATCACGCCGAGGAGGCCGTTGCGCTCCAACGCACTCGAACGGATGAAGGGCTTCGCTCCACCGATCACGAGGGGATTGGCGTCGTCGTAGTAGGCACGAGGATAGCCCCATGCATTCCATTGTTTGCCTTGACCCGGTTTATCGGTGGAGGCGAATCCAATGGCGATACCGACTGTGTCCTCCGCGAATTGATCGATGTAGGATGCCGAATAGCGCCAGCCGCCGCGTTCTGAACCCGCGTTGAGGGCGTCCAGTTCGGTCCATTCATAGTAGGAACTTGCTGCGATGGAGCGTTCCCCATAACTGAGCGGTCGGACCGTGCGCAAGTCTACCACGCCGGCGATTCCCTGAGCCACAAGCCCTGCATCACCCGTTTTGTAAACCACTGCCCCGGCAAGCAATTCGGCCGGATACTGGTCAAACTCGATGGCACGCACGCTACCGGTTGTGACCTGCTCGCGTCCATTGAGCGTGGCTGAGCTGAAGTTCTCGTTAAGACCGCGAATGCTCAGGATCTGGGCCCGCCCGTTGACGCGTTGGGTGGCGATCCCGGGGAGCCGCGCGAGGGATTCCGCAATACTGGTATCCGGAAGTTTCCCGATGTCCTCGGCTGAGATCACCTCAACGATGAGAGGAGCGAGTTGCTTCTTTTCTGCGGATACGGCCAAGCTGGCAGCGAAACTGCCGGTGATTTCCATCACGTCGAGTTGGTAAACCTCGTCTCGTTGGGGCGTTTCTTCTTCCGATTGAGAGTAAACGGCCGGGGCGGTTGCGAGCGCGAAGGCTCCAGCCGCGAGAAGCGATAAGTATCTATATCCAGGGGGAGTTTTCATGAGTCGTGGGTATGGGTTTATTTGGCCGGAGAACGGGTACAGGTTCCCACATGGTGCAGAATGGATCCATTCCCGGCACGTCGATTTATTGAGGAAGATCGGTCGGATGCTTGGAAGATGCGCAGGATTCGTAATCCTTACCTGATATCAGGTTCGCATACTTTGGGATGTTTTTCCAACGGCATATTTCATAAAAAACTGATAGGGATAGGACAAAACTTAGATCGTGACAGTTCCAGGAGGCTTTGCATGCCTGAGAGTATGTGATCCGGGTTGAATTGGTGGGGTGAATGTGCTTCAAACTTGAACCCATGAATGCAAATCCGTCGCCGAC
>JAFGAQ010000038.1 GCA_016933595.1 Opitutales bacterium
CCGAGGTAGCTCGGTTTGAGCCCGCCTGTATCGATCACAATCCTTTGCAGCACCACACCCGGGTCCACCATCCAGTAACGGAGGGTTTGTGGGCCGGCCTGAGTGACCTCATGGGTCGTGGTGACCACTCTGACCCCATCGGAAACCGCTTTTTCCCAATTCTGCATGTTGTCCATGGTTTGGAGCGGCATGATCTGCGGCAGCTCGTCGTTGATGGCGACTCCATAGCGTCGGCCTTCTCCAGGTTGGAAGTCCAAGGTTGGTGAGAAATGCATTTGGACCTTGATCTTGCCCGGTTTGAACACGTGGAAGTCGTATTCCAGGCGGGTGGAATCCACGGATGGGATCTGCGCTGGAGCCGTGACGGGGAATGGAGTGATACCCGAGAGGGTCCGCCCTAAGCCTTCGATGACCTGCCATTGGATGTCGGAGTTTGTGAATGCGCGTTGAAACTGAGCGGCTTCGATCGCGATTGTTCCGTTGCTTTCGATGTATCCGGCAAGTGATTCGGGGCGGGGCGATTCCGGGTTGGATACCGGAACTGTAACCTGAACCCTTGTTCCATCGGAACCAGTGATGGTGAGGATTTGTTCCGATGCACCGAGCGGAGCATTCGTCCAGTCCACGGCAACCTCAATGCGGGTTTCTTCTGCCACTTCACATTCGGCCGGTGATATGGTCAGCCATGGGACGCTGGCTTCGGCCTTGAATGTAAACGGATTTGCGCCACGGTTGAACACATCCAGCCAGAGGGAGCCCTGGGAATAAACGTCCAGCGCGGGGAGTTTCGGCTTCGGATAATTGATGTTATGGGTTGGCCACGACCATGGATCGCCTTCGATGGCGACTCCCATCTCCGCTGCCTGAGGCGTATGCACCCGTTTGACCGCAGGCATGAACTCGCGTTGGGGCTGTTGCCAGTATGTATAACCGAGGTTGGCCTGATCCATCATGTGCGACCATTTCCCTCCGGCCAGATCTTCATTGTAGCGGCGGGCCCATTCCCGGTCCGCTTCAAAGAGCTCCACCGCATGATCGAACAACGAGTTGGTCGATGCACGCCCTTGAACCGCATAGAGGTTGTTGCGGGCGGCCGTGATCGAAAGCTCAGTGATGATCGCACTTGCCCGGACCGGATAGAGCACGAGCTGGAAAAAGGCGTCACGATACTCAGGAGCGATGGAATCGTAGAGCTCCTGTGCCCTCTGAGCGAGATTGTCCCAATCGGCGAGAACCGTTTCGTCCTCCCGGTAGTGGAGGATGCTGAACACCCCGGGGTCGATTTGCTCGGGTTTTCTCCGGCCATTGAGACGGGTGTATCCGGCGATCAAATCCGCGATTTCGCTGGCGTGATCTTCCGTGAAAGTCCGTGCAGCCCATTGAATCTGGTATTCCCCAAGCTTTTCGTGAGGCCAGCGTTCGGGATTCCATGCGTAAGTGAGAAAAAAGTCGATGGGTACCTCCATTGGCTTGAGGTCGCCTACGTTGACCACCCAAATCCGGTTGGCGTCGTATTGCCATGCCAGGTGCATCTGTTCCCAGATCTTTGGAAGGGGCACAGTGTTGATCCACTTGTAGGAGCGGGGACCACCAACATAGTCGAAATGGTAGTATACTCCGGCACCTCCGGGGCGTTTGCGTTCTTCATCGGTGGGAAGCCGACGGATATTCCCCCAGTTGTCATCGCACCAGAGGAGGATTACATCGTCAGGCACACGCATGCCATGTTCGTAGTAGCCCTGGACCTCTTTGTAGAGCGCCCAGACCTGCGGGACCTCCTCAAGCGGGCGCTTGAGTTCCTCTGAGATGATAGCACGTTGATCGGCGACGATTTTTTCGAGAAGCGCCACATTGGTCTCTTCGCTCATTGCGCGGTCGCCATCGCCACGCATGGCAAGGGTCGTGATAGTATCCCAATCTTTGGTTTTGCGGATTCCTTCCCTCCAGAATTCCTGAAGACCCTCCGGATATTTTGAGTAATCCCATTCTCCTCCCTTTCCGTAGCGATACCATTCCTGATGGGCGCGATTCATCGGCTCGTGGTGGGAGGTGCTCATCACAATCCCGTATTCGTGGGCGGTGGGGCCATTTAGTGGGTCATCATCCCAAAATGCATTGCTCCACATGGCGGGCCACAGGAAGTTGCCGCGCAGGCGAAGGATCAATTCGAAGACGTGTTTGTAGAACTCGTGGTTGTAGTTGCCAAACTTTTCATGAACCCATCCGGTAAGGGCGGGAGCCTCATCGTTGAGAAAGATCCCGCGGTATTGAACCGTTGGCGCATCGACTCTGCGGGTCGGCATTACATGGATTTCATTTTGATGTTTAACCGGAACGTCCGCCCACCAATACCATGGAGAAACCCCCATTTCTTCGGATAAAGTGTAGAGTCCATACATGGTGCCCCTCCGGTCATTTCCGACGACCACCAATGCGCGCCGTATGCCAGGAATCGGATCGTCGACCACCTGATGGAGAAAGGCTTCCCATTTCCCCCGGATGGCATCGACGTTGAGGGTTCCATCGTTGATCATCCGGTCGATTAGCGGGTTGTGCCCGAGGGTACCGACGATGACGATGCAGTCTGCAGCGATGGGTTCATCCGTATCTTGAAGGGCAGGCATGACTCCGCTTACCCTTTCCACATCCTGACGGAAATCGTTCGCGGCACGCAGGACGCCGGGTTGGTCTTCGGGAGATACTTGCACGATCGCAGCCTGTCCTGCCGCAACGAGAGGGAAAGCACCATCCTTTGCCTCGTGTATCACATATTCGGGGGGTATCAGCGCATGTGACTGGAAGGGTAGTGCAATCAATAGCACGGCCAACAACGCGGCGCCCGGATGAGTTTTGAGTTTTGGTATCATGATATAGTGTCCTGAGTTGCTGTGAGGTTCTATTATTAGAGCGGCGGCTTAAAGGGAGCTCCCAATAGATCGAACGTTAGTGGCATGAGCCTCCGGATTTAAGGAAATATGGGGTTGTGCCGGAAGAAATCTAACGTAACCGGCAGCAGATCGTGCTTAGGATTGGATTCGAGTCAAGGAGGGGCGGCCAGTTGGATGCTGTGCCTGTTGTTTTAATAGAAAAATAGCAAACGATTGAGATAGCGGATCCACGGCATAGGTCGGGAGTGTTTCCATCTTTATGTCCAAGTGGAAATGGCGGGGTGAAACACCGTTTGGATCAGGGGTCAAAACGGAGTGAGATGGATCCGGTCGGGCTGGGTTTGATCCGCTCAAGCTTCTGATCGGGAGTGGGTTCAGGGCTGGGGTCCCCATACTCGCGGCTCATGGCATCAAAGACTGCGGTGTAGGTGTCGGCAAGCATGCCTCCTCTTGATGCGATTTCGAAATCGGTGAGAATAGCGAGTCGATCTGTTCCTGCTGGAATTATCGCTTTGATCATGAAGCAGGCTGGATCATTGTAGAGAAGCCGGGCTTTTTCGTAGCGCAGGATGGGTTCGGTGGGCATGGCTAAGCGTTTGCCCTGGTCATCCAAAGCAATGACTTGTGGATAGAATGCGGAAGGGCCTTCAGCTTGAGTGCCGGGTCGCAGGAAGGAGCGGATCACAAACTGTCCTGCGCCGTCCGGCACCCTTACGGCGATTGCAAAGGATTTCCCTTCAGCGAGCCCAATCACTTGAACGAGAGGATTACTGCCGTCCATGATGATGTTGCCGGTGCGTCCGAGTTCAGCCTGATCCGCATACAATTTGTCCAGGCTGTTGCCGTGGGGTTCGATTTGTTCGAACCGGGTTTGTTCATCGGCCAGGCTGGTCCGCGGGGCGGACACCGGATGCGTCATGCACCCACCCACCAGCAGAACCGTGGCTAGAGCGGCGGTGGTTGTGAAGACTGAAACTTTGTTTTTGTGAGTCATGGGTTGGAACAGCTTAACAGTTTGAAAACGTTGAACAGTGTAGGGTTCAATAGGTGATCGTCAAACTTTGTGTCGATTCAGTCTGGGATGAGCAGCAAAGAGACTGGATTGATTGAATCTGTGGTGTTTCGGGTGGATGCCTCTATTCTTCATCTACCTTTTCGGGCAGGTTTTTGGGTTGTTCTCTGTTTGAACCCGGATTGGATTCGATATCCTTGAGGTGCAGGTTCAACGCGTCCACTGATATGTTGATTTCCCAGAAAGAGATCGCGAGTGAGATCAGGAGCATCAGAAGACTGAATCCAAAGACCCATTGGGCAATCATGATCTGCCCGACAAACAGCAGCAGCATGCAGGCTACACACAGAAACAGGCTCACAATACCGGCTGCTTGCATGTCCCGTATCAGGTGCACCCTTTTGCGGAGACTCGAAATCTGTGCGAACAGCACGGCATCGGGATTCCGGATATAGTGGTCGTGAAGGGACCGGATCCGGGATGCCAGACCTAGAAAGCGGTTGGTGTAGGCCAGCAAGAGCAGCGACAGGGTCGAGAACATCAGGGCTGGCGTAGTGAGCGTGAGTTCCATATCGGGAGTTTTCGGATTGAGGATGCGAAATGAATGCTAATCCCCGAATAAGCCGTGGTTCGGTCAATTGGCAAGCTGTTCCGCAATGGGTATTTGGATTGAAACCGCAGTTCTGTCTGCTCAGTGTGTCGTCGTGGATAGTATGCGATACAGTGGATTTCCCGTTCCTGATGATAGTTCCGCCGAAGATCTGGGAGGGTGGTGGGAGCGCGAGAGGCGCCAATTGGATTCCCGTGAGGATATCGGGTCCTGGCTGCGGGATGTGGCGGATTACTATCTGAGGTGGGATGAGCGCTTGCCGCTCGGTGCGCACAAGGAGGTGTTACGCGTATTGTCCCGCATGGAGGAGCCTCATCGATTGCTGGAGGCGCGCCTGCTTGGGCAGCTCGAGGTTCCCGGCAATCTGTTGGGCCATAAGCTGGGTGCGTTGGGGGCTTGTGGCGGTGCGGAATCGCTTGCCAAGCTGGATGGCGGACTATCGCCGGATGCGCCAGTGTCTCCTTTTGTCCAAAAAATGCAGGATACCGCCCATGCAAGGCTGAGGCGCCGTGAGCAGGGGAAAGGCAGTGTGTCCTTTGGAAAACTTGCAATTCCGTCTGGAGTTGGGTTGATGCTGGAGTGTGTGCCGGGGTTGGAGGACACTTTGGCAGCCGTCATGATGCGCGAGTGTGGCGCAAGCGTCAGAAGCGTGAAGAGCCACACGCTGCGGGGTGAGGTGGAGGTCCGGCCCGGAGATTCCTGGACCTGGGAATGGGTGGATCGGGTTCGTTTGTTTGAACAGATGCGTTTTCAGCCGATTCAGATTCGCGATCGGATTACACTCGATTCTCCTGCCCCGTCTTGGGCTCAAGTGCTTATGGATGCCGGACTGGCCGGTATTGTGGACTCCTGCACCGATGGTGTCCGAAGGTTTGCGGTGAGGGTGGAAGGCGATACCCGGATTCCCTCACGGATGCTGGTTGCGGTGGCACGCGCACTTGAGGAACATCTGAGTTCGGTAGCTGTCAAACGTGGAGAAGCGGGCCAATGGGTCAACGATCCACGGACGGAGGACTGGGTATTTGTGTTCCGCGAGACCTCCCGGGGCTATGTCCCATGTTTGCGACTGGATCGTCGTCTGTGGGATCGGCGGTTTGGATACCGGGAGGCGTTGTTGCCCGCCGCGTCAAAACCTACGGTCGCAGCATTTCTTGCGGAGTGGGCGGGACGGCTTCCGGATGGTTCCTCTTTGCTCGACCCGTTCTGTGGGTCGGGAATGGAGTTGATCGAATGTGGTTTGCGTTTTCCAAGTGCCCGGTTGCTTGGAGGCGACATTTCCGGAGAGGCCTTGGACGCGGCCCGACAAAACGCCCGGGCCGCAAAGGTTACGCTTCATGAATTGCGGCAGTGCGCTGTCGATGAATGGACTACCGGTGATCTGGACTTGATTATTACAAACCCGCCTTTCGGTAAGCGCGCACGAGTGGATGACGTTGTGCGTCTCTTGGAGGCTTTTCTGACGATGGCGGCTGGCAGTTTGAAAACAGGAGGAAAGGTGGTTTGGGTTTGCCCTCAGCCCAAACGTTGCACGCGTTTCGCCGCGGGATTGGGCCTTTCGGTGGAGCGGAAAAGCAGACTGGATGTCGGTGGTTTTGATGTGGAGGCTCAAATCCTGCGCAAAAACGG
>JAFGAQ010000292.1 GCA_016933595.1 Opitutales bacterium
GGGTTCGTTGACTACTTCCTGATCGTGTGGGACTACATCGACTGGGCACGCAAACAAGGAATTTCCGTGGGACCGGGACGTGGATCCGGAGCCGGTTGTCTCGTGGCATACGTGCTCCATATCACGGACATTGACCCCCTCCGCTTTGGTCTACTCTTCGAGCGGATGCTCAATCTCGAACGCGTATCGCCGCCCGACTTTGATATCGACTTCTGCATTCGCCGTAGGGATGAGGTGGTAAATTACGTGCGCGATAAGTATGGTGCCGATCGGGTCGCCAACATCATCACCTTCAACTGTTTCGGTGCCAAAATCATCGTCAGGGACTTGGCCAGGGTGAACGATGTTTCCTTCGCGGAAGCCAACCGCATCGCCCGCATGGTCCCGGACGACCTCAACATCTCACTGGACGATGCCGTCGCCAAAAGCGAAGACCTCCAAAAGGAAATCAAAGGAAACCCGATCGCGAAAAAAATCATCGATCAGGGATTGATCATTGAGTCGATGGTGCGCAACACAGGCAAGCATGCATGCGGGATCATCATTGGAGACCAGCGCCTGACAAATCTGATACCCGTAACCCTCCAGGACAATGACCTCACCACCCAATACCCAAAGGGGCCGGTCGAGGATCTTGGCCTGCTCAAAATGGACTTCCTAGGCCTGAAGAACCTCACAGTCATCTCCGACGCTGAGGAAAACATCCGAAAGGCCCGTGGAATCCAAGACTTCAGCATCGAAAAGGTTTCTCTGGAAGATCCAAAAACCTTTGATCTCCTCAACAGCGGCCGCACCACCGCAGTATTCCAGCTTGAATCTTCGGGCATGCAGGCCCTATGCCGGCAGATCGCACTCTCAAGTTTCGAGGAAATCATCGCTTTGATCGCGCTTTACCGCCCAGGTCCGATGCAGTTCATCCCCCAGTTCATTGAAGGGAAAAAGAATCCGGCCTCGGTTCAGGTTCCCCACCCGCTCCTGAGCAATCTTGTTCAGGAAACCTACGGAGTACTGGTTTATCAGGAACAGGTCATGCAAGCGGCTCAGATCATTGCGGGATACTCGCTCGGAGACGCCGACATTCTCCGCCGGGCCATGGGGAAAAAGAAGCCGGAGGAAATGGCGGCCCAAAAAGAGGTGTTTGTGGAGGGCGCCCGAAAGAAACATGGCATGAGCCGCTCAACAGCACTGGAAATCTTCTCGATCCTCGAACGCTTCGCCGCCTATGGATTCAACAAATCCCACTCCGCCGCCTATGCGATGGTGAGTTACCGCACAGCCTATCTCAAAGCGAACTATCCGGTCGAGTTCATGGCTGCCGTGCTTTCCAACGACCTCGGCGATGCGAAAAAAGTCGCGCACTTCATTGGCGAATGCGAATCCATGGGAATTGCGGTTCTCGGTCCGGACGTCAATGTCTCCCGCAACAGTTTCACGCCGGTCTATGACGAAGCGCATCCGCAAGGAGCCATACGGTTCGGGATGGCTGCAATCAAGGGGGTGGGCGACTCTGCGGCCGATGCCATTATCCGGGAACGCGAAAAAGATGGACCCTTCAAAAGCTTCCGCGATTTCGCAAGCCGCATGGATGGCAAGTCTGTCAATCGCAAGGTCATGGAGTGTCTCATCAAAACCGGCGGATTCGACTCCATGGGCGAATGCCGCGCCCAATTGCTTCTTTCCATCGAAGCCATCCTGAGCGAGGTCGCCTCCATCCAGAAAGACCGGCTGGCAGGGCAATCCTCGCTCTTTGATCTGTTCGACGACGGTGCATCCGATGGAGGATTCGGGGCTTCGGGTCCCATTTCAGAAAATGATGCAAATACGGTTCCCGAATTGGATGACGAGACCCGACTGAACTACGAAAAGGAACTGCTTGGATTCTACCTGACGGGCCATCCGCTTCAACGATTCGGCACACTTCCGGATGCGCTCACCAATGTCCACAGCGACCGGTTGGTCTCCTTGCGGGACCGTTCCAGCTTTCGGATCATGGGCGTTCTCTCCAAGGCCGACGTCAAGCTCTCAAAGAAGGATAACCGCAAATGGGCCATTCTCCAGATCGGCACAACCCGCGAACTCTTCGAAAACGTCAACGTTTACTCGGACGCCTTTGAAAAATTTGCCCCCCTGCTCCAGGAAAACGCGGTCATAACCGTATCAGGGCAAGTGATGAACAAAGCCGGTGATGTCCGGCTTAGCGTGCAGGAGGTGCGGAGCGCTGAGGATACGCTCTGCAATCTGGTGAAATCCGTGACTGTGGTTCTGGATGCCCGGCAGCCCAACGATCAGGTGCTACTTCAACTGCGCAACGAAATTGATGCATCCTGGGGAAGTGTCAAAATGGATATCGGATTCCAAGTATCGGAGGACACGGTTGTGCTGGGAGAAACCAGTACCGCGCTGGGCTTCACCCCGAGCACACGTATGATCGCTTTCTTGAAGCAATCACCGGTGGTGGTAGCGGTGCGATTCCACACCCAGGATATACCGAGTTACGAAACCAACCGCCGGTATCCGGGAGGTTGAAAAACAAAGGGTCTCAGCCAGCCGCCTTCTTGGCTTCCTTGACCACAGACTGCTGTCTTGCCTTGTCGTTGGCGGCCAGATACTCATCAATCTGAGCCACGGCCTTGGCAAGGGTGGGCGTCACATATTTGAGCCCGCAGATATAGAAGGTACCATTCGACTGCTGCGCGATGGTATAGCCCCGGTAGGTTTTGGTTTCACTGCTCATGCTGTTCAATGGTTTGCGGTAATGGTATTCTCCTATCTTCGGCCAAAAACCGCATCGATGAAGCAATAA
>JAFGAQ010000004.1 GCA_016933595.1 Opitutales bacterium
CTCGAGACTTCGGATGATGTGATGCTGTCAATCGGAGAAGAGTTGCGGGAGCTGGAAGTCAAGATTCAGCAGGTTCAGGAATCGATCCGGCGTTTTCAACAAGAGAACAATACTGTCGCGATCAAGGAGCTGAGTGAAAAAGCCGCTGGACGTTTGTCGGAGTTGAAGACTCGTCTGGAAGACTACCGGACCCAGTTGCGGATACTGGAGTCATTCGACGAGAATGTGTCGTTGGACCAGATTCAGGACGTGGTAAACCTCGATACCATTGAGAGTTCGCAAAACTACCGGAATACCAAACGGCAGTATCAGCAGCTCCTGGCGATGAAGGAACAGTTCGGGATATATTTGAAACCGAAGCATCCGAAGATGATGGATATTGAGGCCGAATTGGAAATACTGGGAAACCGGATCAAGATATTCAGGGCGCAGGCTTTCGGACAGATTGAGGAAGAGAAATCGGCTCTGCGGAACCGTATCGATACCCTTATGCCGGAGATCAACAAGTGGGAGGAAGAGGTCGTGCAGTATAGTCTGAGTGTGGCCGATCTCGAGACCATGAACTCGAATCTGAACCGGCTTTTGAGCACACGGGAAAGCCTCGTCCGCCGCAAGGAGCGATTGGATATTGGCCGGAATGTTGATACCGAGCTGATTTCGGTGCTTGTGCCGGCAACCCCGGCAGTGCTGAGGCAAGTGGATAAGCGGAGGGAAATCGCCACCGGTGGGGTGATGGGCCTGGGCATGGGAGCCGCGATTGTTTTCTTTCTGGCTGCGTTGAACAACAGGATCACCTCGGCTGATGATTTGCGCAGGTTGTTTTCGGCGAAGGTAATCGGACTGATTCCCCAGACCAAAGCAAAAATTACGGTTTTGAGGAAAGATGCTGACGATGTGTTTGCGGAGTCATTCCGCGCCTTGCGGTCTTCCATTCTCTTGCATCGTCAGGACTCAAAAGATCCCCGGCAGGTTTTTCTGGTGACGAGTTGTGCCCCGGCTGAAGGGAAATCGACGGTTTCGAGCAATTTGGCTGTCACCCTTGCTTATTCGGGGGCGAAGACTTTGCTGATTGATTGCGACCTTCGGCGTGGACATCTCCATGATAAGTTTGGAATCGATCGGGACCCGGGACTGGCGGAATTGCTGGAGCATCCCGAAATGGACGTGCAGGATGTCATCCTGGTGGGAGATCAGGAATTGGGTAACCTTAGTGTGATTTCGGCGGGTCGCCCGCAGGAGAATCCGGGTGATCTTTTCCTGAATGAGAGGATGGATGCGATTCTGAGCGCATGTCGGCAGCTGTATGATTTTGTGATTCTCGATACGGCTCCGATTCTCGCGGTGGATGATACTATCGGCTTGTTGCGCCGTGCCGATGATGTCGTTTTTGTGGTGAAGGCTGGTCAGACGAATTTCAGGCAAGTGAAGATATCGCTTGAGCGATTAAGTGTCACGAAAACCAATGTCTGGGGATTTGTCATGAACTATGTCAAGGCGAGTGGCACCGACTATTACTACTATGGTCGATACAAAAGCTACCGGTACCATGACAAATCCGGTGCGGGGGATTCCGGAGACGCGGACAGCCGGAAGAAAACGGGACACCTTTCACTGAAAGCCAAATAGGATACGGGCGTGAAGACTCGTAACCATACCGATGCCGGGCTGGACAGAGTTGCGTCCGATCGCAAGGTATTTGTTTTTTATGGGGTGGTTGCCCCGGTCCTGTTGGTAGCTGCGGGAGGAGGCACGTCCTACTGGAGCGAAGGATTGGCGCTTCTATTGGCTGGTTGCTCGATGGTTTTATTCCCCCCAAGGTCATGGCCCGGAAGGTGGGTGCCTTTGGCGATGGGTGGTTTGCTGTTATGGATCATCATTTCCACATGGCTTCCCATCCCGTGGGGCCGTTCGGTTTGGTGGATCGAAGCCCGGAATCTCGGTATGAACCTCGGATCCACTTTGTCCGCGCAGCCTTTTTATTCGAGTGAACGAGCCGTGTTTTTGATTGCTGCGTTGGGTTGGCTGATGGTTTTGCTGGGTATGCCATTGTCTCACGAGCGGCGATC
>JAFGAQ010000293.1 GCA_016933595.1 Opitutales bacterium
GTTATGGGGGCTTCGATGTTCCGACTCAGTCTCTCGCCCGGTCGGGGTGCTATGGTTGATCTTTATCTGATGGAGGGGAACCGGACTCTCGGCCGCTCGACAACGGGTAAGGACGGGACTGGGATTGAAATGGAAGTATTCCTTTTTCCTGGAAACTACCACATCCAGTTGGCTGGCAGGGAACTGAGCCTGCATCCATATGAACTGAGGTTGGATGTGCTTTCCCCTTGGTCCGCACCCGAAGATGGAGGGCTCCAATTGGAGTATCGGGAAGCCGGACAAGAGGATCGATACAAGACCGCCGCTTACTATCGGCATTATCAACGGGTCGATCGATCCATGGAGGTCACGAACCCCCTTGATAAAAGCCTCACCATTCAGCTTGAGGGTAGCAGTACGCACGCCGGAGTGGAGCTCGTGGCTCCCGTCTCCTGGACACTCGGGCCCCGCGAAAGCCGCACACTTGAATGGATGTGGAGGGTGGACCCGGACTCGTGGTCTCTCGGGCCGGTGACCTTGTTTGAGGGCTTTATGAGCGACGGAATCTGTGTTGCCAATACCAAAGCCTTGCTGGACCTGGACGCTTCCCATGCTGCGCTTGCGACAGCTCCGACTCCAGAGGAGGTGGCGAAATTGGAAGGAGGATTCAACCTGGCAGCTTTGGATTTTGGCGCAGAAGTCCTGATGCCTTCGGATGCAGACGACAAACAACGTTCGCGCGGCCCGACTTTGGATCAGACCAAACGCCTCTTTGACGGGGTTCTCTCAGACCGCTATTTCTCTGGGAAACAGGCTACGGTCAAGCTGGCCAATGATGGTGTTGTTCCGGTCGTGGGATGGATGTTCGACCTGCATGGCGTGTCCCGTATGGTGGAAGCATTGGAGTCCTACACAATCGAGGCTTCGGATGATGGCCGGACATTCCGCAATGCTTATCAAGGTAGGTTGAAGCCACGAAAGGGTGCGCAAGTGGTGAGGCTTCCAAAGCCGTTAAGTGCGCGCTACATGCGGTTGAGCCTACTGGACAATCACGGAAAAACCGGTAACGATCCTCAACTCGGTGAGTGGAGGGTGATCGGGGATCCCGAAAGCGGATTGCCGGCTTCTCATCCTCTTGATTTGCTTCGGACGGAGTGGGGTGGTCATGAGGTGTGGCGCGAAAAGGAGCGGATGGTATACGGATTTCACCATAACCGGGCGGCAAGAATCAGCGGCATGGTCTGGCGTCTGGCCCGTGAGGAGCGTGGTAGTGCCTATCTGGCAGTAGCAGAGGTGACCGTCCGGGTGAGTCCGGACTCACCAGACGGGCCGTGGGAAGTCGTGGGGACATACGATGTGAGCGCCGCCAACAGTCCGGCGCTTGCTCATGAAGTGATGTTTGATGAGCCCCGTTGGGCCCGCTTTGTGGAGTTTTCCTGGTCAAATTCGAAGTTGGAAGCCCAGCAGCGGTATGTGGAGCCGATTCGTCCATCCATTTGGGAGCAGGACGCTTCCGCTTCCTATCGCAGCATTCTCGGCGAGTGGACAGAATCCATGCGGGAATCATACTATGAACGGGTCGAGGACTCAGGATACTCCGCTTCAGAGCAGGTGGCACGGACGATCTCGAGCCGGGAACGACCGGTCCGGTTGGAGCCGGAACAATGGCGGCATAGTGTCGTTTCGGTGGGCGAGGGTTTGGAGGACTGGTATGAGGTGCCCGCAGCCAAGCAGGCACGCAGGATGATGCTGGAGCTTGAAGGGGATCCCTACGTGAGGGTCGCGGTTGAGGCTTATGACCACAAAGGTCGCAAGCTGGATCTGGGTTATGACTCACGTTCGGTGAGAACCCGCCGGATTCCGTTTTCGGTGAATGCCGGCGAATCCGCGATCATCCGGGTCTATGAACCGAAGCGATCGATCGTGTTTTCATGGGACATGAGTGGAAGTATGGGGGTGTTTCTGGACGGTATCGTGAATTCGGTGGTTCATTTCTCCAAGGAGGTGGATCCCGCTACCGAGCAGGTTCAGCTTCTGCCATTTTCGGAGCCTCCGGTATTCCTTTTGCCCTCATGGGAAAGCGATCCCCGTGTTTTGTCCGATACCGTGAGGAACTTTCTGGCTCCCGGTTCAAGCTACGCCCACCTCAATCTGCTGGAGGCGGTGAGGGCGCTTGGAAAACAGGAAGGAACCCGGGCCGCGATTGTGATCGCGGACTGCGAAAGTGCAAGGGGTGTCAACAAGGAGCTCTGGGAGGCATTGAGGGAAGTCCGTCCGATGTTGTTCACGTTTCACACCACATCCCAAACCCGTTCCTACGGAGTTGAGCAGGATGACATGCAGGACTGGGCCCAAATCGGGGGTGGCCGCAGCTTTCTGGTGGGGGATACCTATGAATTGGATGCCGCATTTTCGCGGGTTCAGTCGGAGTTGAGGCGGCCGGCCCGATACGGATTGCGGATTTTGGAGCCGGAGATGGGCCCTTCCACTATCGAGATTGTGGATGAGCGGCCTATTGCGGA
>JAFGAQ010000294.1 GCA_016933595.1 Opitutales bacterium
ACCGCAGGAACCGGGCATGCTCCACCCGGAATCACCAGTCTCAGGGTATTGTTCCCGCTCCGGATACAGAAACTCGTTGAAAACCCGGATGGCACAGCCTCAAGAACCGTTCCCGTGATGGTATTGGTGTCGCCACATAGAATGGAAACCGGAGACCCGTCGGCAACGACTGCTCCCCCTTCGATCGCAAGGGTCCGGCCCGTGAGAACAAGGCAATCGACAGGGTTGTGCGTGACAAGAATCATGGTGCATCCGGATGCAGTCAGGTAGTCCTTCAATAACCTTCGCATGGTATGAACCGAGTCCTGATCGAGCGCGGAAAAGGGCTCATCCAACAGAAGCAGCCGGGGACGCCTCAAACAGGCCCGAATGATGGCAGCCCGTTGCATTTGCCCACCCGATAGCCTTGATACCGGGGTTTTCAACTGCGCGGCGAGTCCGGCTTCCTCTATCCACCCCATGGCCTCGGATGGACGGGCCGTCCTGTCCATACCGTACATCACATTGTCCAAGAGGCTCAGATTGGGAAACAGCGCATAATCCTGCGATACATAACCCACGGACCGCTTTTGAAGCGCCAGATGCGACCGGGAATCCCAGTCATCCCATATCGTGCCATCCGGAGTCGCACTGAATCCCTTATCCGCATGCACAACACCTGCGATAATCCGAAGGAAGGTGCTCTTTCCCGCGCCGGAGGATCCGACGACCGATAGGGTTGATCCCTGCGGCACCCAAACGTCGGTCCGCAACACCAAATCACCGGAACAGGATCGAAGGGCCTTCTCAAAGGCGAACCTGAATGAACCTGCAGTATCTTCAGTGCGTTTTTTCATGCGCTAATGGTTTTCGCGCCTCGATCTCCAAAGGGAGTCTATCCCTGACACAACCCCCAAAAGAACAACGGAGATCAAAACCAGGATCAAAGAATAGACATGGGCCTCATCGTATCGAAAAGCCTCAACCTTGTTGTATATCGAGATCGAAACCACTTCCGTGACGCCCGGCAGATTTCCCCCGATCATCATCACGATTCCGAACTCGCCCAGGGTCCGCGCAAAACAGAGTGCGAATCCCTGCACAATTGAACTCCTCATGTTGGGCAGCAGGACCCGGATCAAAGTGTATCCTTCACTTCTGCCCAACAAAAAGGACTGCTCCCGCCAAGAGGATGGCAGATCCTCGAATCCGGAGCGGACCGCCGACACCATGAAAGGCAAATTGAAGAGCACCGAAGCCAAAAGGATTCCTTCGAAGGAGAAAGCCAGCTGGATGCCCCAACGACTCGAAAGCCAACTCCCAATGGACGATTGCGGCCCAACCATCATCAGCAGGTAGAATCCCGCGACAGTCGGAGGCAGAACCAACGGCAGATTGGTGACCCACTCGACCAGATAACGCATTCGGGTCCGGGTGAAAGCGAGCCAATACCCCATTCCGATTCCGATTGGAATCAGGATCAATGCGGTTGCAAAGCCCAAGCGAACGCTGAGCAGAAATGGAACCCAATCAACCGATCTGAAGACATCAGGTGACATACAATAAACCCTGCGAAGCGTGAATCCCACACAGCCATGGGCCACGCCCGGTATTGACCCGACAGACCGAGATGTCGCTCGACTTGATGAGAAGCTCAACCTTCTCTCCCGCCTCAAGCCCGAGTTCCTCCAACGCGGCAGTCGTGATAAGGCTCTCCATCAAGCAGTGATCGGTCGCACACCTCACCAGCGATTGGATCCTTCCCTTTTCGATCTGCGTGATTACCGCGGGAACCCGGTTTCGGAGACTGAGCCGACCCCGCAGCAAAACAGACAAGCCGACATGTATCGGAGACACACTCAGTTCGACCGCGTCGCCCTCTTCCCATAGCCCCCCATCCGGCCTGACTGCCGGACACATGACCTGGAAGACCCCGTCAAGCCATGACACAGTCATAAACGCGAGTTCAGCATCCCGAACCAGATCAACTACCGTACCGACGAACCTGTTCATATCAGAATGTGGCTGGATGGTGGTAACCGTATGCCTCCAGAATATCCCGTGAGGTTTCGGAGAGCATGTAATTGAAGAATTGATCGGCCGACTCGAGTTCGCCGGGAGTGCCGTGCGTCAAGCGAACCATCGGGTGAACAATCTGGTCGATGGCACCTTCAGGAAAACGCAGAACGGTCACTTCCATGTTTCCAAGAACCTCGTTGAGGGCTGACTGCCCCATCCATGCGGCATCCACCACTCCCGAAAGAAAATACTGTGTCGCCTGCCCGACGTTCTGTGTCATTACCAGCTTTGGTCGTACTGAATCGAGCATTCCGGCATCCTTCAGAATCGCCATGGCAAGCCTCCCATTCGGAGCGACTTCCGGATTCGGGAGCGCAATGCGTTCGATGCTGGGATCCAGTATACGATCCAGGGCGAATCCCATGGAATCCGGACCTTTGGCAACGAGAACCAGGTGTCCGACGGCACAATGGACTTGGGGCCCTCTGACTTTGCCTGACATGACGACCCGGTTGCAGGAATCCAGATCCGCCGTGATCAACAGATGAAACGGAGCCCCCTGAATCACCTGTGTCGCCATTTTTCCGGATGATCCGAAACTCGCAAGAACAAGACCCTTGGCGCCCTGCTCCTGCTCAAAGCGTTGAATGATCTCAACCATAGCCGGCTGGAGACTCGAGGCAACCGCCACCCGAACCGGCGCAGCCGGGAGGGCTTTCCCGAAGCATAGCACCAGAACTCCCATCAGCAACCCAATGCATCTTGAACCGATCATAACAAAACACCTGGAGCCAATCGGATGCCATTCCCCGAAAATGATGACATTCAGTCCGAACACTTTGATGTCGCAGCTTTGGGCAGGCCGGCTTGTGGGGGTCCAACGCCATTCCGGATGGCATACGGATCCGGGAATCCCATGGATTGACCATCGGATGAATCCGCGCAGGGCACCCCGACTCCACAAAGCAGGGGATGGTCCTCATTTTTGGGATACCAGATCCATTCAGACCATCCATCTGGAATGGAAACTGCATGGAGGAAGCGTCTTCAACCGCAGGTCCATCGGAGCGTTCCGCGACAATACTTTCCTCTCCATTTCCGATCCATCATGTCATCGATTCTCAACTTCTGCCAGTATTCACCATGGTATCTGGCGTCCGTTGATTTCAGTTTGAACCCCGAGCCTATCGAGCTCCAGGGAGTGAGGCGGGAGAACCACTTTCTTTTCGCGAGGCTGAACCAGATTCCCGATTCCGCGCGGCGCGGCGAGATATTCAACGACTACATGTCAGTGAAGTTTCACTTGCACGAATGGGCGGCCTATCCGGAAAAAGCCGGACGGAGCCTCCGCAATAATTATCTGCGTTTTCTGCGCGGATGGGGAATCGGTTCAAACTCACTGAGCGGGGCGGTCCTCAAGCGATGGGTTGAGAGCCGCTTTGGGATTCCCCCAACCTTTCATTGCAACAAACTCGATCGCAGTGACCCTTCCTCCTATGAGCGGTATTGGATCGATCACATGAAGGGCAGTGCCTTGACCAGCGCACTCTTCTCCCAATTCGATCTCGTCTATGAATACTGCCAATACGAGCTTGCGCTGAGAGAATGCGAGAGCAACAAGCTCGTTCTCTACCGGGGAACCCACGATCCGGAAGAATACACGCTCATTGGCCGCAACCATGATCGGGAGATCTGCGTGAGACTCAACAACCTGAGCAGTTTCACCAGCGACAGGGAGCGGGCCTGGGAATTCGGTTCAACTGTCTGGAGGACTCATGTTCCGAAATGTAAGATCTTTTTCTACAGCGGGCTTCTTCCGGATAGCCTTCTCAAAGGGGAGGATGAGTATCTCGTGATCGGCGGAGATTTCTGGGTAACACCTTTGCTCTTCTAGAAAGGACTTTGACTCTGTCATGAACAAGCGTTGGGAAAGAATTGAGGGCGGCCTCTGGGGCATGCTGATTGGGGATGCGCTGGGAGTCCCATTCGAGTTCTGCCACCATGCGAGCCTTCCGGATATCGGGATTCTCAACCATGAGGTTCCTCCCGGATACTTCAAATCGCATCCGGCCGTGCCGGTCGGAACCTGGTCGGATGACGGGGCGCAGGCACTCTGCATGGTGGCATCCTTACTCGATTGCGGGCAGTTTGATCCGGATGATTTCGGGAGAAGGCTGGTGAAGTGGTATTCCGAGGGCTACATGGCCGTGGATGGTTTTGCTTTTGACGTCGGGAACCAGACCAGCCAATCCATCTGCGCCATGCGAAACGGCAAAGCGCCACTCGCATGCGGGTTGAGTGGCGAATACCACAACGGCAACGGATCGCTGATGCGGGTGTTGCCACTCGCCCTTCTCCACAATGGAAGCGAGGAGGACCTCGTCCGCAAGGCCCATTTACAATCCTGCGTCACGCACGCGCATCCCCGCTCCCAAATCTGCTGCGCGCTCTATTGCATCTGGGCCAGACTCGAGATGGAAGGGCTCCCCCATGCGTTCGACGAAGCGGCCAAACGCCTCCGCCGGCATTATGAGGGGGATCCGGCCTTCCTGAACGAGCTCGAAACCAAGGTGCTGGACTACGACCATAACCGGTGTTATGGAGGATCCTATGTTGTGGATACGCTCCATTCCGCCAGGATTGCCTGTGGGGAAAGAAGCTATGAGGATGCGATCCGCCGAGCCATCCGGTTTGGGAACGACACCGACACCACCGCCTGCCTTGCGGGTGGAATAGCGGGGATACGGCACAAAGTCGCAGGAATTCCCTACCGCTGGAAGAGCCAACTGCGGGGATTGTCGCTCCTGTTCCCCCTCCTGCAAAAAATCTGTATGCTACATGGACAGAATGCGACTCAAGACCTTCATCCGGAGTCGCCAGCGTATCTCAGGGCCTCTGCCTGAAACGCTCCGGCCCCCGACACCGAAGGACCGGTTCCAGGCAGCAGGCCAATTATCGAATGACGCCACCGATTTTCAGCTCGCTCATCACGAGCTTCCATGAATGCTGCCTCCGTGTGGTCCCTCCCTTTACAGCGAGGCTTTCCATTGTGTATTCGCTTCCCGGAAAAGCGTCTTCGGCCAACGAACCATCCGGCAAAGCAGTCAGCCCTATCCCGCGCTGCATGAGCACGAGGTCGGTTTGATCCCCCCGGCTGCTGCCGGCAATACTCACAAGCTCGGAGTAGACCCGTCCGCCGCTGCATTCGCATCCAGTGCTACACAACACAGCGACATTCCGGGATTGTTCACCGAAAAGCAAGGCCACCTCGGGCGCCCCCATTACCCATTGTTCCAAATCCTGATCCTGGTTAGCCGATAGGTATTTGGCAACGAGGCCATCCGATCCGGATAAGCGCATCAAAGATAGCAATTTGAATGATCTGCCTCCATTCGGAAGCAGGTTGATCTCGTGTAGTTCCAATCCCATGATATTGAGTGATCTGTTTCAGATGTTAAAAATTGCGCACGGCATGGAGTTGACCCGCTTATCATAAACAGGATCTCACGATGGGTTCGGGCCGCTCTCTGTCATCAAAGCGACCCATTCATCCCGGGTGAGCGCGCGCTTGAGGCGGACCGACTCGCTGCGTATGGCGGCAAGCACGATCGGAAGAATGGTTTCATCCATCCGGATACCCGCAGCGGCCGCTGCTGCTTTGAGTGAAGCACGCCCGCTTCCCCAACCGAGCACAATCTCACCGCGGGAATGCCCCACAAGACACGGATCAAACGGCTCATAGGTGCGTCGATCCCTAACCAAGCCGGCACAGTGAATACCGGATTCATGCGTGAAGACGCGGTTTCCGACCACTGGCTTCGACGACCAGAGGGGTTCACCAGCGCATGCAGCCACGCACCTGGACAGGTCAAAAAGCCCTTCGGACCGGATACCAACATCCACTCCACAACTCACTCTCAGCGCGGTGGCAACTTCCTCCAACGCGGCGTTTCCTGCCCTTTCCCCGAGTCCATTCACGGTCACACTTGCATATGACGCACCGGATAGTAGGGCGCAGAGAGTGTTGGCGGTGGCCATCCCCAAATCATTGTGCCCATGAAACTCAAGGGGCAGTTGGGGAACCGACCGGTGAATCGAAGCGACGAGATTTCGAGCACTGTCTGGATTCAAAACCCCCACTGTATCCGCCAGTCTGAGATGATGCACCCCCATGCTCTCTGCCAGCGAGGCAAACTCGATCAGAAAGGACAAATCCGAGCGGGAGGCATCCTGCGCACCCACGCTCACCCACCGGAAATGGTCGAATGCCTCCTTCACAAGGGACTCCAGCCCTACGAGCACTCGCCTTCGATCCCAATTCCATGCCCTCAAATGCACATCGGATACCGGAAACGATATGTGAAGGCCATCCGTCCCACAAACCCGTGCGAGACGGACATCCTCATCCCGTGCTCTTGCCCATGTGAAAACCCTGCATTCGGGAACAGCGGAAGCCACTGCCCGGATATCCTCAATGGCCTGGGTCCCCATCGCGGAAATGCCGACCTCCATATACCGGATCCCGATATCGGCCAATGCCCGCGCAATCCGGCACTTGTCCGAACGGGAGAACACCACACCGGCAGCTTGTTCGCCGTCTCGCAGGGTAGTATCAAACAACTCCATTGGATTCCCGTTATTGGTGGATGCAGTATGCGATTGCCGATTGGAAAGCCCATCAACCGGAAATCAGGTATTTCGCACAAACCTCGCCATTCTCAATGGCGTCAAGGATCTCATCGATCGCCTCTTCTGTGATCTTCCCATACCAGTGCCCACTGGGATAGTCGATCATGATAGGCCCATTGTCGCAGGCATTCACGCATCCCGTCGAGGACACCTCAACTCCGGAAAGCATCCGATCCTGGATCTCGCTCTGGATGTAGGATAGAAGGGAATGGGAATCCCGCTTATGGCAAAGCCCTTTGGCCTCACCGCTCACGCGGAAACTGCCACAGACAAACAAATGGTGTTCAGGAGTTTTCATAGATCATTGCGTTGGGTTTTGATAACGAAAGTGGTTCATTCGAAGCTTTGCATGCGGACCGATTCAGTCGCATCCGGTTCCCGTTCCCCTGCAGGACACACCCGCCCCGCAAGACGTGAAACGCTTTTGCATCAGTTTCGGGACAGCCCGTCCCTCAAACACGCAGGTCAGACCATCCTCGATCATCCCCTCCATCTCGACGACCTTGACCCCTGACTTTTCAAGGATCTCCCGGGGAGACGGTCCTGCCGCACTCACCAGGAGCGCCCGGCAATCCCTCAGGCTCCGGGCGAGCTGCTCCCACCTGCGATCCCCGATCCCTTTCGGTGGGGCCATCCGGATGCTTTCATGCCGGAATGCCCCGCTCTCCTCACGGCTGAAAATGTGGAACTGATGGGCTTCTCCAAGGTGGAGGTTCACAAGCATCCCCTCATGTGTCGCCACCGCGACGCAGGGTCGGGATTCGGATGGATTGACAGGAAGCGAGGCACACGCCTTGAGAAGTTCAACCGCCTCGGCCGGGTTATCCTGCCCCAATAACCCGACAGCATCACTTCTGCATCGGGCACAGTGGAGCATCTGACGGATATGCTCTCCGGCGAGCAACCTTGATCGGGTGACCGATGCACGATCCGGCTCCGGAAGACTGGCGAAGGCCGCACCCTCCACAGGAATCATGGGGATGATGTTCATGACATCCGCCCCAAGGCCCGCGACGGTCCGGGCAACCTCAGAAATGTGCCCGTCGTTGATACCCGGCATGAGGATCGTGTTGATCTTGGCAATCATGCCGGCTTCCTTGATGAGGCGAACCGCCTCCAGTTGCT
>JAFGAQ010000295.1 GCA_016933595.1 Opitutales bacterium
GGAGAGGACGTGATCGTTGTGCGATATGTGGACGATGCGGTGTTTGGTTTTCAGAGCGAGAGTCAGGCACAAGCGTTTCTGCACGAACTCAAGGAGCGCCTATCCGGATATGCAATGAATCTGCATCCCGGCAAAACCCGCCTCATCGAGTTCGGACGACACGCAATGTTGAATCGGAAGAATCGGGGCGAAAGGAGGCCGGAAACCTTCGACTTCCTCGGCTTCACACATGCATGTGGAATCACGAGGAACGGGAAGTTCAAACTGCGGAGAGTAACCATCGCAAAACGAATGACCCGCAAGCTGGCGGAAATCAAAGACGAACTCCGCAAGCGCATGCACGAACCGTTGATTGAATCGGGACGGTGGTTGAGAAGTGTCATACAGGGGGTAGTGAGGTACTTTGCAGTGCCTGGAAACCTGAAATCCATGCGAACGTTCTACACGGCCATCGGCAGAATGTGGATGCACTGCATCCGCAGGCGAAGCCAAAAAGCCCGAACGCGATGGACATGGGAGCGGTTCTACCGGCTTCAGGCTCAATGGCTCCCTCGACCCAGACTCAGCCACCCCTATCCCAGCCAGAGATTTGACGCCAAATACTCGAGGTAGGAGCCGTATGCGGTAGTTCCGCACGTACGGATCTGCGCGGGGAGGGCTTGTGCAATAAGTTGCGCAAGTCCTTCTACCGCAACACGCATTCTAACAAAATTGGTTTGCATGGATAATCTGAATGGGTTGACGTGGTCGGGATATGGCTCCGAAGATACGGATAGAATATGCCGGATCGGCTCCCATCGGATACCCGTATCGAGCGACCAACCGACATGGAAAAACCCAAAAATGGTAGAATGTGTGGACTGACCCATTTCCTTTCCCTCTGCGGACTGCTGCGAGACAAGTGATACTCTGACCTCTTTAATGCAATCCGGGATTGACAGAATTCTGTCTATGGTTGACTGTTCTGATGTGCAAACGATCAACTACACCGATGCCCGGAACCAATTGGCCACGCTGATGGAAGCCGCTTCCCGTGACCGTGAACCGATCACGATCACCCGAAATGGCGAGGGCAAAGTGGTAATGCTGGCGATTGAAGAATACGAAGCGATGGAGACAACCCTTCATCTTTACTCCACCCGGGCCAATGCCACGCA
>JAFGAQ010000296.1 GCA_016933595.1 Opitutales bacterium
GCCGATGCTGTCGGATATCGTCCACGGCATCCAAGCCAAAGATGAAGGCGGACACCGGACGGACCTGATCCAACTGATCGAGAAAGCTTCACAGCTTACTCCGGAAGGACACGAGGACAGAAAAGACTGAAACAATCGCGATCACTCCGCAGGGCGTACCGGAACGACAGGGCCCTGAGAGCCGCTCCTTCTGGTCCAAGGAGGGACGGCATTCATATAGTCGTGACATCCCGCTGTCCACAGGCAAATCACATCCCTTCGCGCCCATCATTCGACAATCAGTCATTGAGGAACGAAGGACATAACACCACTTCGATGGATGGGCCAGTATCCATTTTTGCAATCTTCGTGAAGTGACCTATCCTCAGTCGGTGTACTACTGCATGTTGCCCATGAATCCCCGTTTGAAAGGACCAACATGCACACTACCATTTATCTTCATCTTTCGCTTTGCGCACGCATTTTCATCCTTGCGGTCCTTCCGTTGATTGCCGTCCATGGATTGGCTCCAGATCCGAATTCTCTCATTGAGGCAACCGAAAGCATGAAGGAATTTGCCCGCAAGCAGGTTGCCAAAGGAACCGTATCGGAAAGGCTCGACTCGCTTTTACATGAACTCGTCAGTCCCGAAGGACTCGGATTCACATACGACGCATCGCTTACTCTGACCGCCTCCGAAGCATTCGAGATGCGCAGGGGCAACTGCCTAAGTTTCGCACTTCTGGTTACAGCCATAGGGAGGGAGATCGGCCTCAATGTTCATTTCAACCGGTCACCTCGCAATCCGTCATGGACCGATCTTGGCCGCATCGTTGTAGAAAACCATCATATCAACTGTGTCGTCAAAACCGATTACTCCGCTCATCTCGTCGAGCTGTTTCCTGAATACACCACGCTGTATTCATATCAGCTTGATCTCATCAAAGACGAAGAAGCCCTCGCCGATTTTTACAACAACCGGGCCGTGTTCTATGTTGCGGATGGAAACAGCTCCGAAGCTCACGAACACTTCAAACAGGCGACCAGGATCTATCCCGATAGCTCCGCAACATGGAAAAACTGGAGCATCCTGCACAAAGCGGAAGGAAACATTCAAAAGGCAGAAAACTGCCTGAACAACGCACTCCGCGCTAAAGGAGACAAGGCATCCGTATACTTCATGTTGAGCCAGATCCATGAACAACGAAACAATCTTGAGATGGCTCAACGCTATGCCAAACTCGCCGAAAAGTTCAATAGGAGAAACCCGTTCTATGCTTACTCCCAAGCCGAACAGGCTCTCGTTGAGGGCAACACGGAACTCGCGATCAAACACCTTCGCAAGGCAATCCGGCTCATGCCACACAATGCCCGCTTTCACTTCCGGCTTGGCGAAATCCAACTGCTCGCGGGAAACATTCGGGCTTCCGAGAAGTCAATGATCAAAGCGCGACACCTGGGTTTTCAATCCCCCACGCTGCTCGCAGGTCAATAGCAAGTGAACGGATTCTGAACACACTTAACGGAGGATGCTCCATCCACCCCATAAACAGGATTATATCGACTGAGCACGCTTTCACGCTATAGGTACTCATCCCCTTCAAGAAAAATGGACCTAACATCTACTCTCACTGCCATTCGGGATTTCCGCGATGAACGCGATTGGCGTCAATTCCACAACCCCAAGGACCTGTCAGCCGCACTTTCCATCGAAGCTGCCGAACTAATGGAATGCTTCCTTTGGATCGACAAAAGCGAAGTCGACCAAATGGTCGACCAACGCCGCATCAAAATTGAGGAAGAAGTCGCGGATATCGCCGTCTATCTTTTCCATCTCGTGGATGTCCTGCAGATTGACCTACCGAATGCCATTAACCGGAAACTCGAACAGAACCGCGCCAAATACCCAGTGGACAAATCCCGTGGAAATGCGAAAAAATACACGGAACTATGATCCCAACATCCAAATACCCAATCAATCAGGGACTCAGGATCACCCGGTAGTATCC
>JAFGAQ010000297.1 GCA_016933595.1 Opitutales bacterium
AGGTAGTGCCGGGTGCCGTCAATGTAAGAAATGAAGTGGGCTCCGTCTTCGGAAATCTCGACCAGTTTGCGCTCGGTTCCATGCTGGCGTTTTCCCTTGATCTCGTCCGCCACCCATCCGTTGCCGAGGCTGAAGATTTGGAAACCGCCGGAGTCGGTGAGCATGGGGCCATGCCAGTCGGTCATGCGATGGAGTCCGCCTTGTCGTTCAACAAACGGTCCGCCTGGGTTGAGGAAGAGGTGATAGGTGTTAGCGAGGATGATTTCGGCCCCGCACTCCCGCATCTGATCCATGGTGAGCCCTTTGATGGCAGCCTTGGTTGCACAGAAGATGAAATGCGGGGTTTCGATGGTTCCGTGCGGGGTTTCCAGCAGACCGGTGCGGGCATGGGTGCCGCTTGCCTGGGACGTGATTATAAATGAATAGCCTTCGGGGGGAGTTTGGTTCATGATCCGGAGGGAAACGACATGGGTCTATGACTCGTATGCGGAAAGGGATTGTCTGTAGCGGATACGATCCTCCTTGGGAAGCGCAAATGCGGCGAGATAAAGAATCGGGGTATCAAGTAGGGCGACGCCCACTCGCAAAAACCATGTGCCGAGAATGTAGGTTTTCCACACAACCGGCATTGGAAGCGGGTTCGGGGCCAGGATGACCCAGGCCAGCAGACTGAAAATGGTGTTGTCGATGAGGGCAGAGATCCAAGTGGACGCGTTGTTACGGAGCCAGCGGTGCCGGTTGTGACTGAGTCTCCGGATGCGTTGGTAGATCCAAATGTCGAGGATCTGGCTCCCCATGTAGGCGCTAAGGCCTGCTACGAGAATAGCGGGAACCGGAGTGAAAATCGCGGTGAGGTGCCGATGGTTGTCCAATGCCCATTGCCAATCTCCTGTGGCCTGAGCTTCGCTGAGTGGGCGGATACCGATCCCGAAGATCATGAAGGCGGTCATCAGGATGAGCCCGGAGAATCCGAGTAGCACCGTGCGCCGGGCGTGTTCCGGCCCATAGTATTCGGTGAGGATGTCCGTGCCGAGAAATGTGGTGGCAAAAAGAACGGTTCCCAGCGCGACTGGATCGGGAAAAGCCGAGAATTGTACGGCTTTGAGCACATGCAGATTGGCCGCCACAATTGCGATGCAGACATACGCGGTGACTCCCAGCGCTCCGAATATCCGGAGCATCAACAACAGCGATCCGAAAGCGAAAACCAGCAGTGCGGCTTTGACCAGTTCGGGGGGAAGCGCATGCATCCCTTCGAGGAGCGACTCGATCACGGCAAAGAATAAAGGATCGGGATGGATGCCTAGATGTTGTAGCGGATGTAAGCCCCCTCGCGAAGGCGGGCTACCCACTTTTGCTGGGCTTCGCGGGAGATTGAGGACATGATGCGCTCCTCAATGATCTCGCGAACTTCCTCAATCGGCTGGATTCCCTCATCGCGTTTGTCTTCGACGTAGAGGATGAAGACATGGTTTCCGATGACAACCGGATCGCGGGTGTAGGTGCCTGGTTCGAGGGCGAAGGCCACGTCGGCGAGTTCCTTGCGGATGTCGGAGCGTTGGACCCATCCCCAGTCGCCACCGCGGTCGGAGCGGGGGTCCTCGCTGTATTGAACGACCATGTCTGCAAAGCGGGCACCGTTATCGAGTTCGTAGATGACATTGCGGGCGGCCTGAAGGGTGAGCTCGACGCGCTCGGGGCTGGAGGCGCGCATTACGATCTGGCGGAGGTGGACCCTCTCCTCCTGAAAGAACTGAATCTTATTTTCGACGTAGTATTGCTCGATTTTCTCGGGACTGATCATCGACATTGACTTGCGCATCTGGGAGCGCATGACCGATACAATGATCTTCTCCTCGAGGTCCTTACGGAACTCGCGGATCGTCATATTCTGTGACTTCAGGTAACGCAGGAAACGGGAGCGGTCGTTGTTGAAGTCACGGATGAGTGTGTCATCAAACTCATTTTCGATGATAGACTGGGGGATGTTGAATTTGTCCTGTTTGCGGTATTCGCGGACGATCAACACGCGGTCGATGAGGTTCTGCATGATTTCGCGGGCCAGTTCGTCGAGGTTCTTATTGAGTTCCTCGCGGCTGCGGGACTCGCGGACGACTTGCGGGATGATGGGTCCCATTTCACGCCGGATATCGGAGAAGGTGATGATTTCTCCTTCGACCATGGCTGCGATCCCGTTGGCATACGGATCTTCCCAAACCGTTTTGTCGGTCTGTGCGAAGCAGGCGGTGGCCCCCAGAATCACTGGAATCAGCAAAAGGCTTGGTAAACGGAACAAAAACATGGATGGATATAGGTGATTGCTAAAGATTCGACAGAAAATTCAGGGTGTCGTTCAATAGTAGCAAGGGGGGCTTGCGCGTCAAGCGGGGAAATCTGGAGCCTGACTGGATGTATTGAAGGTCTTTTTTGTGGGCGAGACGGCATTTGAGCCGCCCGCGTATGGCCTCGACCGATGCGATTCCCTTAGCTTCCGCGAGGCATCGGATTGCGGTGATGCGGATGAGGGCTTCGACGGCATCCGGCAGCTTTCCGAAGCGATCTTTGAACTCGGCCCGGATGCTCTTGATTTCGTCGACTGTAGCGCAGGAGGAGAGGCGGCGGTAGCATTCCACGCGGAGGCTGGTCTCAGGGATGAACTCGCGTGGCAGGTAGGCGTAAACCGGATCGACCCATGGACCATTGCCACCATCTTCCTCATCCTGCAGCACGGCGAAGCGGCTGCGTTCGTCGGATGCATTGGTGTTTGCAGATGAAGTGCCATCTCCGGATGGTTCGCCCATGAGTGCAAAGTCGAGTTTGACAACCGCCCGGACGACTTCGAATCCGATCCCATTTTGGAGGCGGTTGATGCTTTGTTTAAGCAAGCGGCAGTAGAGGTCGAAACCCACTCCGGCGATGTGTCCGCTCTGTTCGGCGCCGAGGATATTTCCCGCGCCTCTGAGTTCGAGGTCGCGCATGGCGATTCGGTAGCCGGATCCGAGTTCGTTGTATTGGCGGATCGCGGAAAGCCGTTTGCGTGCGGATGAAGCGACCCCTGCCGGATCGTGGAGCAGCAGGTAGGCGTAGGCCTGCCGGTTGAATCGACCGACCCGGCCACGGATTTGGTAGAGCTGGGCCAGACCAAAGCGATCCGCTCCCTCAATGATCAGGGTATTGCAGTTCGGAATATCGAGGCCGGACTCGATGATGGTCGTGCAAACCAGCACATCGTAGGCACCGTTCACGAAGTCGGTCATGATCACCTCAAGATCATTGGCATGCATTTGCCCGTGCCCGACCGCGACGCGCAGTCCGGGGTTGCGCTCGTTGATCCGGGCGGCCACGTGGTGGATGGATGCCACACGGTTGTGCAGGTAGAAGATTTGCCCTCCGCGTTGGACCTCAGCCCGGATTGCGGCATCGACCACTTTGGCGTCGTAAGAACGCACGATCGTTTCGATGGGCAAGCGGTTGACCGGGGCGGTCTCGATGACGCTCAAGTCCCTTGCTCCGGCGAGCGCCAGATAGAGTGTGCGCGGAATCGGGGTGGCGCTGAGGGTGAGCACATCCACTTTTTCGGAGATCTGCTTGAGCCTTTCCTTCTGACGAACCCCGAACCGGTGTTCTTCATCCACGATGATCAATCCAAGATCGTGGAAGCGCACATCCGCGCTGAGCAGGCGGTGGGTGCCCACGATCAAGTCCACCTGACCATTAGCCACGAGAGCGAGGATGCGATCCTGCTCGCCCGAGGTCCGGAAACCGCTGATCTGGTCGGTGACGACGGGAAAACCCTCCAGTCTTTCCTTGAAGGTGTTGAAGTGCTGCTGGCACAGGACGGTGGTGGGCACAAGCACGGCGACCTGCTTGCCGGCGTTGAGTGCCTTGAATGCGGCGCGCAGGGCAACTTCGGTTTTTCCAAAACCCACATCCCCGCAGATGAGTCGATCCATGGGGCGGGCGAGCTCCATGTCGGCCTTGGTCTGCCGGATTGCGGTGAGCTGATCGGGTGTTTCCTTGAACGGGAATGTGGCTTCGAAGCGCTCCTGCCATCCATCATCGTGTGGAAATGGAAAACCCTCGACTGCTTCGCGACGGGCTTGCAGGGCGAGAAGTTGCGATGCCAGATCGAGGGTGGCGAGTTCGGCGGCTTTGCGATCCTTTTCCCACTGGTTGGATCCGATTTTGCCGAGTTTTGGGGGGCGTTTGGTCAGGCCCACGTAGCGCGAGAGCAAGTGGCTCTGGCTCAGGGGAAGCGAAAGCCGGGCATTGTCACTGAACTCGACTACAATCGCTTCCTGAACAGTGGGTTCGGTGACGCTCTGGATCCCGATGTAGCGGCATATCCCGTGGGTTTGGTGCACGAGATGATCACCCTCCACCAGTTCGGTAAAGTCCAACAACGCGTCCACTTGCGAATGCTGGGACATGCGTCGGCGTTCGCGGGTTCCCGGGCGGATGCGGATGTGGGGATGCAAGTCGCTTTCACCGCAAACGATCACGCCGGAAGTGGATTTTTTCTTTTTCTGAATCCAATCGGGGACCCAAGCCTTGCGTCCACTTTCGAACACGAGCCCCCGGGCGATTTCCAGGATCACCCATTCGGGTTGAAATGCCCCATATCCTTTTTCGGCAACCTGCCGCGCCAGTCGCTCCTGTTCATCCTCGCGGGTGACCGCGATGATCACCCTGTATCCGCTCCGGTAATGATCCGCGAGCCAGTCCAGCACCTTTTCCTCGGCGGTATTGGAACCCGAGGCATCCTTTTCGAGTTCGCCGCTGATCCGCGTGTCCAAACGGGCGGCTTTCATGGATCGATCGGGTTCTTCGAGACCGAGCAAGCGGGACGGATCGGGGTGCTCGTCGAGAGCGACCCATTGATCGGATGACCCGTCCCTTTTTGTCCATGCCCATTGGATTGAAGCATGGCCCGCAGCCATGTTGCGTTCCTCCGGCACGGCAAACCGGTGGTTAACCCTTGATTCCAGAATCCGGGATTCGCGGAGAATGAACTGAACCGGATAATCGAGATGGGAGAATAGCCCATGGCCAGCTGGGCGGTTTGCGTTGGCGTGCTTCCATTCGGAAGGCAGGAGCGTCAGGGATTCGATGCCCGCATCCGTCAATTGGGTGGTGGGGTCGTAGGTGCGCAGGGATTCGATTTCATCGCCAAAGCAATCGATGCGCACCGGAGCGAGGGCGTTCGGGGGGTAGACGTCGATGATGCCGCCGCGGACCGCGAACTCGCCCGGAGCTTCGCATACGGCCTCATAACTGTAGTGCAGTTTGTTGGCCAATGTTTCCCGGAGGGAGTCGAAAGAAAGCGTATCGCCCTTTTTTAAATGCAGAACCGCCTGGTTCCATTCCTCTGCGGCCGGAAGTTCCTGAAACAAGGCTTCAACAGTGGTGAACACCAACACGGATCCGCTACCTTTTGAAGCTTCGCGCATCAGACCAAGTGCACGGATCAGATCACACCGTTTTTCATGACTGAGCGCATCGAGGTCCGAGAAGTCGCTGAGGCAGGGCAGCTCGGTGGTGCGAATGTCGGACTTGCGCTTCTCCAGGTCCGGCATCTGAAGGATAACGTCGGTGTCGGCGCGGGCCTGAGCCGCTTCGCGAAAGCCCTCAAAAAGGACCATAACCACCGGGTAGCGTGCGCTGTCCAATACTCCGGGAATAGCGAAGCCAAATGCCTCGTTGGAGACACCGGTGATCCAGTGTCGTGCAATTCCCTCGGGTATGGAGATAGGCGTCATCCGGGTCGATCGGTGAAAGCTTCTAGAATCAACAGAGGTTCCCCTCAGGACTCAGGGAGAGCCTTGTCTTCGGCAGATGCGGCGAGGATCCGGTCTCCGCAGGGGTTCGCGGCGACTGGCGAATTGGCAGGAATCCTGTTCTCATTCATCCGGATGACTTCGAGAGCTTGCTTGGCTGCAAGCGTTTCAGCGTCTTTTTTGGAATACCCCGATGCGCTTGCGACGGTCTGCTCCCGGATGACGACGGCCACAGTAAAAACCCGCGCATGATCCGGTCCTTTTTGATCGATTAGTTCGTAGCAAACCGGGGTCGGGGCGGCTGCGGACTGCGCCCATTCCTGTAGGGCCCCCTTATAATTGAAGGCGATCGCCTCTGCATCGAGCGAGCGGATGCGCCCGATCACCCATGAGCGAACCAGCTTCTGAACAGCGCGAAATCCTCCGTCGATGTAGACTGCTCCGATGATTGCCTCGATGCAATCGCCCAGGATCAGGCTGCGGTTTTGAAGGGTGGCCACCCGCTCGCTTCGACCCAGCAAAGCGAAGTTCTCAAGCCCGAGTCCTCGCGCCAGCTCGGTGAGCCCTTTACCATGGCAAATCGAAGCTCTGGCTTTTGTCAGGAAGCCTTCGCGCTCCTGCGGGTAGGCCAAAAACAGCTCGTGAGCGACAATCATGCCGAGAACCGCATCGCCCAGGAATTCGAGGCGCTGGTTGTGCAGATCCGCCTGATCGGTGCCCTGGACATGGGAAGGGTGGGTGAGTGCCCTCACGAGCAGATCTTTGTCTTTGAACCTGTGCCCGAGGATCTTCTCCAAGGCGCGGATGCTTTGTTTGTCCATTTCGTTCGAGGCCATGCGGCACCTCAGATCAGGATGCTCCGCCCAGTTTCAGCTTGGTGTTATCCAGATTGAAGCGTGCGATCACTTCGTCCGCCAGCTTGCGGTAGGCCACTGCGCCCGCCGAATTGGGTTCATATTCGAAGATCGATTTTCCGAAACTGGGTGCTTCGCTCAGTCTTACGCTTCTGGGGATGATGGACTGGAATATCTTGTCGGGAAAGTGGGTGCGCACTTCGGTCACCACCTGCTCGGACAAGCGGGTGCGCAGATCATACATCGTCATCACGATCCCGCCCAAATCGAGCTTTGGATTCACCCCCGCCTCGCGGATCTCCTTCATTAGATCGAGAATTTGTCCCAACCCCTCGAGCGCGAGGTATTCGCATTGGAGTGCCACCACAAGGTAGTCGGCTGCAGCCAGCGCATTCATGGAAATCAGACCAAGCGAAGGCGGACAGTCGATCACGATCGCATCGAAACGAAACGAGCGCATCAGCGATTCCAGGCAACGCCGCAGTTGGATCAGGTAGTCCTCTTTCTGCGCTAATTCCACCTCGATAGCCGCCAGATCCACTTCGGAGGGAATGATGAAGAGGTGCTCGTTGCGGGTGGGAAGGATTTTTTCCTGTGCGGCTCCTTCTCCGTGAAGCGGACCGTAGATGCTGGCGCCTTTGGTTTTTTCAAATCCGAGGCCGCTTGTTGTGTTGGCTTGCGGATCCATATCGACAAGCAGCGTGTTGATATGCTTGTCTGCCAGCGCAGCCGCGAGGTTGATGGCAGTCGTCGTTTTGCCGACGCCGCCTTTTTGGTTCGCGATAGTGAATACAGTAGCAGCCATATGGGAGTGGGATATCGATGATGAGTAAACGTGCTTGAACAGGGATTGCCAGAATGAAATCGGAACAACACGCATTTTCGGTGGATAGCCGCACCCGTGCGACGATTCTTGCTCTTCACGGATTCACGGGTTCGCCGGTCGATTTTGAACCGCTTTTCGATCGGTTGGGTGTTGCGGTGCGTTGGCGGTTTGCCATTCTTCCCGGGCACCTTTCGGGAGGAGAGCCGGGTGGCGCTTCGATGGAGCTCGCATGGGAGCGTTTTGACCGGAGTATGTGCGAATCCGTTGAGGAGACATGTTTTGGCGGCGGTCCGGTTTTGATTCTCGCGTATTCGATGGGGGGCCGGATGCTGCTCGAATGCTTGAGGCGCCGACCGGAAATCAAACCCGATGGAATCCTGTTGATCAGCGCCACTCCCGGGATCTTCGATCAGGCCGAGAGAGACGCTCGCGCTCAATCGGATGAGGCGCTGGCGCAGCGGATCCTTGCCGATGGCATTGAATCCTTTGTTTCGAGCTGGATGGATCAGCCCATTATCCGGACGCAGAATACGGGCGACCTTTTTGCGGAAGCCCGCAAGGCGAGAAAACTGCGCTTGGATGCGCCCTCGCTTGCCTCGTCCCTGAACGCTTTTGGACAAGGGCGACTCGAGCCCGGATGGAGCCTGATCCGGGACTTGGAATGCCCTGTTTGGTTGGTAACCGGTGAGCATGATCCAAAATACCGCGAGTTGGCCCGGCGCATGGA
>JAFGAQ010000298.1 GCA_016933595.1 Opitutales bacterium
ATCGGAACCGGGAGAATTGGCTCGGTATTTGCAAAAATCATGGGTGGCTTTGACTGTGAAGTGATCGGTCACGATCCCTATCCGTCTCCGGCGTTTACCCAGGCAGGTGGAGCCTACGCGCCACTGGATGAGGTGCTTGCCCGCAGCTCCATCATTAGCCTGCACTGCCCGCTGACCCCTGAAACCTTCCACCTCATCAACGACGAGGTCATTTCCCGCATGCAGCCAGGGGTGATGATCATCAACACCAGCCGTGGTGCGTTGATCGACAGCCGTGCACTCATCACCGGCCTGAAATCCGGCCACATCGGATATGTTGGTCTCGATGTTTACGAGGAGGAAGCCGACCTTTTCTTCGAGGACCTATCGGGACGCGTCATCCAGGATGATGTCTTTGCCCGGCTCAACACCTTCCCGAATGTCATGATCACCGGTCACCAGGCATTCTTCACCTCCAACGCCCTGAGCAATATTGCCTCCACCACCCTCCGGAACATCGACTGCATGCTCCGCGATGTCCCCGGCGCGGAACGGGTGCTCCCGCCCAAAAAGCGCGGACAATGACTGGCTACTCCCTCTCCCCATCGTCGTTCCGGTTTTAGAGGATTCGGAATAAACCCTAGTTCTGGCCGAATGTCAGGCTTCCCGATCGGTTCCCGGGAAATCCTTCCTCGATCATCCATGGAACCGGGCGATCACCTTCGGATCCATCAAGCAGGGTCTTCCATGAAGAGGCCTCCATCCGGTCTGACCGGATCATCTCATGATACGGCATTACCGCTCCCCTGCACAAAACGCGTTTCCCTTTCCATGGAAACAGAACGAAAAGTGATCGGGGGCGGGAAATCCCAACATTCAGGTACTCCGCCGTATTGGGGTCCGCCTCCACCGTCACGATACGGGGAGCATCGTCTTTCGGCGTGAACATGCTGGAGTGTTCGTATCCCATGATCTCGGCAATGGTCGATCCATACTTGTAAAAGAACCCCCAGTCGTCGCGAGCCCACTCTTCGTCCCGCGACTGGACCAGCTCCATGCGCTCCAAACGCCTGCAAAGATCGATAAAATCAATCCATCGAATCAAAATCGATGGATCTTCGCAGTCCCCTGCGTCCTTTGGATTGTTGCGAAGATCCTCAATTTCCTTTACCAACTCCTTCTTGATGCGCATGAGCTTCTTTGGCTTGGTGGTCTCCTCTCCACTCTCAACCAATCCCCAGAAATACTCTCCTGCAGCTTGTGCCCTTATTTCAGCCTCCCATAACAGCCTTCCGAAGGTGAGTCGATCTTTTGACTCAATTTCGCTGAGTACCGATTTGGAAATCGCGTCCTTGTCAAGACGCTCTCTTTCGATCAGGTCAATCACGGACTGGCATTCAGCAATCTGCGAATGCGCGGAATATGCGGGACTCGTCAACCCATAAAGGACGAGACGTTCAAGCATACTTTTGCTGCAAGATGCCAATTCTCCATAAAACTTGCGGTTTGGCTCGATGAACCCAATCATCGGAGGAGGTATCGAAAAATAGAATGCATACTCCTGTAAGACGAGGGACATTGCGTATCGCATCTGAGCCCAACTGGCCAGAACAGCGTTGGAAGATTTCAGGTTCCAAACCTGAGAACTCATGAATGACGGTTGTCCTGAATCCGCGTTTTCCACCAAGGTGGCCAATACTCTCAAATAGTTGTGATAGGGGATACTCCCGTTCGAATTTACTGGCCCAAGATACTGAGCAGTGTGTTGCTTAACAAAGTTCATGACGGTGTCGGCATCACTCTCCACGGCACAGGAAGACAAAAGCCGCTGCAAACCCCACTCTGAACCGAACAAGGCTAAAACCGACGACGAAGTCACCCCCATTTCGTAAGCGTCCCCCGCAGAGTTCCTCAGTTCCACTTCCGGAAAGGCGAAAGAAGGGAACAACCGGAAAGCATAGTATGGCTCACCCGGTCGGTGCGACTCCGTTCGTATGAGATCTCCTTGTGGAGAAAACGGGGTGACCTTGAAATCGTCTTTCAACTTCTTACGCCAATGATGTAAAGAACTCCATGCATCCATCTCCGAATCATTTCGCGAGAACAAATCCTCAGGAATTGACCCGCTATCCAGGCCAAAAGGAAGAACCCACTCATCTCCTAGAAATAAAGTCTCAGGGCCCAGTGGAATCAGATCAGGTCTGATTCCATCATTCAAGGCACAGTTGAAAAGCAAGACCATCGCCAACAATTCCTGATCGCGATCAATCCGAAACGGAATGCTCTGAAGCCATTTGACCGCGCGAAAGGTTCGGGACAAATCAGCGTGTTGAGCGTAGATTCCATGTGGCTTGAATCGGGTGAAATCAATCGCCTCGCAATCCCCGGACGACGGGCTCATGAACTCCGGAAGAAACCGGCCCTCACCCTTCTCCACAGCCTCAAGAACGCCTTCAACGAGCCTCCGTTCCTCAGGACTGGAGTAGGATACCGGTTCACCCACCAAACCCATAGCCACTGATAGCACGGTATTCGCGTAACGGAAAGCCTGCTCAAACAATTGGACATCCGCTCTGGATGCATCGTGATCCTCCCAGAATG
>JAFGAQ010000299.1 GCA_016933595.1 Opitutales bacterium
GATGGCGCTGAGAGCGCAGAGGGAATAGGCGGCTCAGTGAGGACAATTCACCCTACCTTGGGTGCGGGAGTTTTCCGACGTTTTGGGAATAGTCGGCTCACCGGGACGGTTCGCCCAACCAGCGTGGGAGAATGTTCTGTTGCGGGGAGCGATGAGCAACCGGTCAGTAGTGGTAGCGGATCTGGAGCAGGTAGATTCCTTCCGGTGCGACGCGGTAGACCAGGCGGTGCTCGAGGGTGAGCCGTCGGCTCCACACATTGCCGGGTAGATGGGGCAGTGGTTGCGGGGCTCCTTTTCCGTTTTCGGGATGGGCTGCACAATCTTTGATCAAGGCGAGCATGCGGTTGATCGCAGATGGGCGTTTGCGGACAATGAAATGGAAGTCATCCATGAACTCGGGAAGCGCGAACAGGCGACAAGGCGCAGCAGATGAAGCGCCAGCGGGGGAATTCCCGGAGATTTTTTCAGGAGGCTTGTCCATCGCTTGCCTCCTTTATGAGTTCATCCAACTGGACTTCAGTTCCTTCGGCATCCAAAGATTTTTTGAGGGCTTTCAGTAGGCGTTTGGCGTTTTTGGGTGAACGCAGGAGGTGGGCGGTTTCCATAAGCGCCGCCAGCTCGGAAGCCGGGATCAGGGCAATATCCTCTGCTCCCTTGCGGGTGATGATCAGCGGCTCCCTCGATTCGATGACCCTGTTCCAGTATTGCACGAAATGGGCACGGGTTTCGGTGTAAGATGCATGCATGTTGGGAGAGATGATAGTCGGAAACGCTCGAATTTCAAACCTCCCTTAATCGGTATTTGACATTCTAAAACAAACCACAGAAGAATGAAATAAACTGTTTGGATATGCGATCCGGATTAACAGTATTAAGGATATGCTCTGTTTTGGCGGCGGTTGCGGCCGTCGTGTTTTTCCTTTCGGGTGGGCGGGTGCTGCGGCGGTTGCGTGGTGACTTGGCGGTTGCGAACCGGATGCTTGAGCAAACGCAAGCCAGCGTGTGTGGTTTGGAGACGGAATCCGCGTCACTGAAGGATGAGTTGGAACGGCGGATTTCAGATTGCGATGCCATGCGGGTGGAGCGAAGCCACTGGGAAGGTCAGAGCTTACTGGCGCGGCAAGAGAATGAACGCTTGGGAAGGGAACTGGATGGGATGCGTGCCAGTGTGAAGGCGCTTGAGGCCGAGGTGGAGAAGCGGGTGCGTGAAGTGGTGGCCTTGGAAGCGCGTTTGTCCGATCCAAACACGAATCCGGATGCGTTGCAGGCGCGTATTGGTGCGTTGGAGGACCAGATCGTGAGCTTGGAAAGCAATCTGTTCGATGCCCGTTTCGTCATCCATGGTTTGCTGAAGGGGAGCCCTTTATCGTGCCCGGATGGAGTCCGGACGGAGGGCCGGGTATTGTGCCGGATTGTCGGGCGTGACCAGGGGCGGGGGTATGTTGTGCTTGAAGGGGAAGGAAGTCCTGCTTGGCAGGTGGCTTCGCCTCTGGATCTGATGCGGGACGGAAAAGTCATTGCCAAGGCGCGGGTGGCTCTCGTAGATTCCCGGTTGTGTGTGGCGGAGTTAGACCCGGAATTCCGGAAGTTTGCTCTTGTCGATGAGGGGGAATATGTGGAAATTGCGCTCTAGCATGCAACTCATGAAAAGGATTTTGATTCTGTTTGCGCTGGTGATGACTCTGATGAGCATGACCGGATGTCTTGATCGGGAAATGGACGATTCGTCGATTCCATGGAGTCGGCCGGCCGGTTGGGAAGATAGGGTTCCTGGATTCGGAGGCTGATGGTCCCGGACTCAGTCGATGCCGTTTGCGGATCCGCGGATGATCCTGTGGATGACCCGAATGCCGTAGCCGGGATGGGCTCCGGTGTGGGCGGCTGTCTGTATGTGGTTGCGACTCCCATTGGAAACCTTGGCGATATGAGTCAGAGGGCGTTGGCGGTGTTACGGGATTGTGACGTCGTCGCGTGCGAGGATACCCGGGTGTCCGGGCGGCTGTTGGATCATTTTGGGATACGGAAGCCATTGTTGAGCTATCGGGATGAGAACGAGCTCCGGCAGAGCGAGGTGCTGTGCGGCAGAATGCGGGCTGGAGAAAAGGTGGTGCTGATGTCGGATGCGGGAGTACCGACGGTGAGTGATCCGGGTTTCCGGATGGTGCGCCAGTGCCGACGTGAGGGCATCCCGGTGATTCCGATTCCCGGGGCAAGCGCAGTTGTGACGGCCTTGTGTTGCTCGGGTCTCCCATCGGATGCATTTTTGTTTCTGGGTTTTTTGGCGCCCAAAAGCAGTGCCCGGATCAAAGCCTTCCAGCAGTATCGGGAATTTCCCCATACCCTCATATTCTATGAATCTCCGCACCGTATCCTGAAGTTTATGGACGATGTGGTGGCTGAGCTTGGGCCTGACCGGGTGATTTGTGTGTGCAAGGAACTCACCAAACTCCATGAGCGGGTATGGACGGGAGGCGCCGGAGCTGTGCGTGAATCGCTCATGCGATCGAGCACCAAGGGCGAGTTTGTGGTCTTGATTGCACCTTCGGATTACGTTCTATGATGGTGGGGGCATTCGGATAAACCGGCCAAAATCAGCGCGATGGATGCAAATACACGAAAGGAACCCGGATCTGCGGTGACGGCAGTGCACCGGATTGGTGTCCTGGATATGGGAAGCAACACGATCAAGCTTCTCGTGGCGGAACCGGTCGCGGATCCGCGACCTGGCCTGAAGGTGATTGAGATGGCAATTGAGGAGTGCCGGGTGTCAAGGGGTATCGGTGCTATCGGGCCTTTGGTTCTTGAAGAAAACTCTATGGCAGCTGCGGTTGATGCCATCGACCGCTTGCGAAAGGTTGCGGAAAAACGGGGTGCCGGAAAATTGCTGGCGGTCGCCACCAGTGCGGTGCGGGATGCTGCCAACCGTCAGGATTTTGTGGAGCGGGTTCGATCGTCTACTGGTGTGGTTCTGCGTGTGCTTTCGGGTGAGGAGGAAGCGAAAGCCTCCGCGTGCGGACTGGCCTACGATTCTCAGCTCAAGATGGGGAACAATATCCTGCATTTTGACATCGGAGGTGGAAGTCTCGAGTGCAACCGCATTGTTGATGGAAGGCATGTGAGCGGGATCAGTTTACCGTTGGGAGCGGTTCGGGTGACGGAGCAATGGATCCAGGATCCGTTTCAGCCCATTCCGGAGGATGAGTTGTTCCGGATTCGGGCGCATACAGCGGATCACTTGCATCGGTCGGGAATTGGTGGAAGCGCCGGGATGGAGGTGGTGTTTACGGGTGGCTCGGTGACCATTGCACGAGCGATTATCGCTGCCAAGGAAGAGCGGGAGGATTCTACCGGAGTGTTGAGCGCGATCCAACTGGAGAGTCTGCTGAAGGCACTTTCAGAGCGAAGTTATGCCGAACGGGTTGGTATTCCCGGCCTGCCGCCGAATCGGGCCGATGTGGTTCCGGCCGCTATAGCGGTGGTATTAGAGGTGCTGAAGGTGCTCGGAGTGGATTACTTGCTGCATTCCCGCTATGGACTGCGGCATGGTTTGGCGGTTCAGTATTTTTTTGGATGTCCTTTTGCGGAGGCATTGCCATTTCGCTAGATCGGGCTGATCCCTTTTCCAATAAGGGTTGAATCCGCTCCATCCACACGCTCTTGAGTGAGCGTGGATCCGGAAATTTGAGAAATTCGCGTAAATGCAAGAAAATTCTGCGGATATCTCTGAACGAACTCAGAATAATGCCGTCTATCTATCTGGAAAACAGTAACAATTAGTTGAAGGTTTTTCATTTTCAGTAGTTTTGGGGTAAACATCTTTCCGGGCAGTGATGCTTGGAAGGCTATAGAAAGGGGTCCATTGGGGGGCCCCTTTTTTTGTGGACAGACGGGTTGGGCTGATTGCCAGTGAACGGTCTGAATCCCGGGTAGGGGGATGGACGACGAAGTCCTTAGTACTGACGAAAAAATGTAAAATATTCGGTAAGTAAGGTTAATTAGGGAACGAATCAGCCGATACTTCTGCGGTATCCAACTTCTATACTGAATGATCTCCGACCCTGAAACCGGAAGCACTGATCCATGGCTGGAGGAAGCCTCAAACGTGATCAGCAAAGTGAGTGTGCAAGCGCAGCCCCGCGTCTTGATTGAACTGAACAGGATAGCCCGACAGCCCGATGTGTGCTTTGAGTCGGTAGCGGATCTGGTGGTAAAGGACGTGGGTTTGTGTGCCAAGTTGCTCAAGCTGGCATCGTCGCCCATGTTTTCCAACGGCCAACGCTTCGACTGTGTTCAGGACGCTTTGATGACCATCGGTTTTCAGGAATTCCGGCGCTGTTTTCTGTCGGTGTCGATTGAGTGCTTCATCAGCAAGGTTGGTTATCCGTATCGCGGTTTCTGGGATCACTCAATGCAGGTTGCCTCGTTTTGCCAGGTGCTTGCGGAGCGTTTTTGTCCGCAACATGCATTTCAGGCCTATACCCTTGGGCTGTTCCATGATGTGGGGGCGGTTCTGATCCCGATGTATAACAAGTCCTATGCCGATCACATAGCGCGGGCCTTACCCTTGTATTTCGGTATAACTGAATTGGAATACGCGCTTGTGAAAACCAATCATTGCGCGGTGGGCGAGCTGTTTGCCAGGAACTGGTCGCTGTCCGAAGACATACTGATCCCGTTGCGCCACCACCATAACCCGAAGTTTGATGATGAATGGAGCGACACGACCCGCGAGTTGAAGGCGATTTTGCAATTGGCGGAGTTGATCAACGACAAGATTGAAAAGAAGAGCGACACCTACACTCCGTTTTCCCAGTCGAAAGATACCTTGGTCCGGATTTGCGGGGTGCTTGGTTTCGGGCCCCAGATTCTTCCCGAGTTGGAGCAGGACCTTCTTGCCGCCCTGGAGGGGGAAAAATAGACGAGCCAACTCCGTAGGTTAGGGGAGGTGAAAAAGTCTGTTCAACCACTGATGAACACCCATAGGGAGGAACCGTGGTTCAAATCAGAGTCGCAGGAGATTGTGGGATAACGCCGGGGTGGGCATCCTTGTTCTCATGAAGGCTATCGCCTATATGCTGACCTGAAACCAGCATTTTGGGGTGTTCAACACCCTCTGAATTGCCCGCGGGATCCAGAGGGTGCGTAAAAATGTCAGGCCGCTTTGTGGAAGCGGCCTGCATTGCGTCCGGGTGGGTCAGGATACCGGATCAGCCGAATTTGATGGCGGCTTGAGCGGCGGCCAGGCGTGCAACCGGGACGCGGGGAGGCGAGCAGCTCACGTAGTTGAGTCCCACGCTGTGGAAGAAGAAGATCGAGAGCGCATCGCCCCCGTGCTCTCCGCAGATCCCCAGTTTGATGTCGTTACGTGTGGCGCGTCCTTTCTCAGCAGCGATTTTGACCAAGGCGCCCACGCCATCCACATCGATCGATGCGAAGGGGTTTTGCGTGATGATTTCCAGATCCTTGTAAGCTGGTAGGAAGCTGCCGGAGTCATCTCGGCTCATCCCGAGTGTAGTCTGGGTGAGATCATTGGTTCCAAAGCTGAAGAATTGGGCATGCTCGGCGATCTTGTCCGCATTTAACGCGGCACGCGGGATTTCCACCATGGTTCCCACCATGTATTTCAAGGTGACGTTCGTGCTTTGGGAAACTTCGTCGGCGACCCGGTGGATAATGGCGGTCTGGTGCTGGAGTTCCTTTTCGAAACCGATGAGCGGGACCATGATTTCGACGCTGACTGGAGTCCCCTGTGATTGGACTTCGGCTGCGGCTTCGAAAATGGCGCGGGCCTGCATTTCGGTGATTTCCGGATAAGTGATGCCCAAGCGGCAACCGCGGTGGCCGAGCATCGGATTGGCCTCGTGAAGAGCCGAGACGCGTTCCGCGATCAATTCCTGGGACACGTGCAGCTTTTCCGCGAGAGCATGGCGGGCTCCGCCTTCGTGGGGAAGGAACTCATGAAGGGGAGGATCGAGAAGCCGGATGGTTACCGGGCGTCCTTCCATCGCCTTGAATATGCCGATGAAGTCGGACTTCTGATAGGGCAGCAGCTTGTCGAGTGCGCGTCTGCGCTCCGGTGTATCCCGGGCGAGAATCATCTGACGCATGTAGTCGATACGTTCGCCCTCGAAGAACATGTGTTCGGTGCGGCAGAGGCCGATACCCTCGGCACCGAGGCGGACAGCCTGGGATGCCTGAGCGGGGGTGTCGGCATTGGTCCTGACGCTCATGCGGCGGTATTTGTCCGCCCATTGCATGATGGTGGAGAAAATGCGGTAGGTATAACTCTGGTCCGGATTGAGGGTTCCCGCGATCACTTGGTTCACTTCGCTGGGTGCCGTATCCACATGGCCCGCGAAGATTTCGCCTGTGGTTCCGTCGATGGAGATGAAGTCCCCAGCCTTTAGGACGTTATTTCCAACGCTCAGAATCCGCTTTTCGTAGTCGATGACGATGTCGTGGGCACCGCAGACGCAGACCTTGCCCATTTGGCGGGCGACGAGTGCGGCGTGGGAGCTGACGCCACCTCTGGCGGTGAGAATGCCCTCGCTGGCGATCATGCCGCGCAGATCTTCAGGAGTGGTCTCAATGCGGCAGAGGATGGCCTTGTCTCCGTGTTTGGCCATGTATTCGGCGCCTCCAGCGGTGAAGGTGATCCTGCCGGTTGCGGCACCCGGGCCGGCGGGTAGACCGCGAGCCAGCACTTCCGACTGACGGCGTGAGTTTTCATCGAACACCGGAACCAGGAGGCTGGAAACTGAATCTGCCGGGATACGGGCGATCGCGGTTTTCTCGTCGATGAGTCCTTCCTGTACCATTTCGTAGGCGATCCGCACGGCCGAGAGGCCGGTGCGTTTGCCGTTGCGGGTTTGGAGCATGTAGAGCTTGTTTTCCTGGATCGTGAACTCGAAGTCCTGCATGTCCCGGAAGTGGTTTTCCAGAATGGAGCGAACCTTGTCGAGTTCATCGTAGCTGGACGGCATTTCCGTTTTGAGCTGGGCGATCGGCTTGGGGGTCCGGACACCGGCAACCACATCTTCTCCCTGTGCGTTGATGAGGTATTCTCCATAGAAGACTTTCTCGCCGTTGGCCGGGTCGCGGGTAAAGGCGACACCTGTTGCGGATGTGTCTCCCATGTTACCGAAGACCATGGTCTGGACATTGACGGCGGTTCCCCATTCCGACGGAATATTGTATTTAGCACGGTAGACCTTGGCACGATCGTTGTTCCAGGATTTGAATACCGCTCCGATCGCGCCCCATAGCTGGTTATACGGGTCCTGTGGAAAATCCTCGCCGGTTCTTTCCCGGATGAGGGCTTTGAACCGGTTGACCAGCTCCTCGAGGTGGGCATCCGTCAGCTCATTGTCGAGAGCCACCCCGACTTCGTTTTTGAGGCCGGACATCACTACTTCGAACGGTTCATGCTCGTTCTCGGAACGGGATTGGACACCCATGACGACATCGCCATACATCTGGACGAAGCGCCGGTAGCAATCCCATGCGAAGCGGGCGTTGCCGGTTTTGCTGGCGAGTCCTTTTACGGCCTCGTCATTAAGTCCGAGGTTCAGGATGGTATCCATCATCCCCGGCATGGATTCGCGGGACCCGGATCTTACGGAAAACAGGAGTGGATCGGAGGCATCGCCGAAGCGTTTGCCCTCCTGTGCCTCGACGGCAGCTACCGCATGCTTGACCGCATCGGAGAGAGCGGCCGGGTAGGTCTGATTATTCTTGTAGTAATAGGTGCAGATCTCCGTGGTGATGGTGAACCCCGGAGGGACTGGAAGACCGATACGGGCCATTTCGGCCAGGTTGGCACCCTTGCCACCCAGCAGGTTGCGGAGTTTGGCATCGCCGTCGGTCGTCTTCCCGAAGGCGTAGATATGTTTATGGAGGTTATCGGCTTGAGCGTTGACTGAGCTCGCTGTCATATTGTGGTTGCGTTGGGATTCGTGATCTTTCGAATATGTATCCAAGCGTGACCCGGAAATCGGGTGCAGGGTTCGCGTGGCACATATCGTAAAAAGCGTACCAAACTCGCCTGATCTTCACTGTCAAATGAAATGAAGCATTTGAAAAACAAGTCGGAAAGCCGGAATCCCTCAAAGGACGGGGAGATGAACTTTATCGAGCACCTTGAGGAGTTCCGGTGGGTGTTAGTCAAAAGCCTGATTGCGCTGATCATTGGGGTGAGCCTTGTAGGAACGTTTTTGCCATCGGCGGCGGATTTCCTCTCCTGGCCGCTGAAAGAAGCGACGTCCCGGCTGGGCACTGAGATTGGCAACTTGGTGACGATCCGTCCATTGGGAGTGTTTTCGGTGTTTTTGCAGGTGTGCTTTTTCGGAGGCTTTGGTCTGGCCTTGCCGTTCATGCTGTTTTTTTTGGCGGGATTTGTAAGTCCCGGTTTAACTCTTCGGGAGAAGCGGATGCTGGTTCCGGGGTGTATCGCCTCGCTGCTGCTCTTTTTGTTGGGTTGTGCTTTCTCGTATGGCTTTATCCTCCCGTTGTCGCTGCTGGTGTCGATGAAGTTCAATTTGATGCTGGGTTATGAGATCGTGTGGTCCGCTACCGACTACTACGGACTCGTGGTGTGGATGACCCTGTTGATCGGTGCCTGTTTTCAGTTTCCCTTGATTCTCATTATTCTGGTATACGCAGGGGTGCTGACAGTGGACCAACTGCGGAAGGCCCGGCAGATCGTGGTGGTCATTATCCTGATCGTTGCAGCGGTGATTACCCCTGCGGATCCGATTTCGATGCTGATTCTGGCGATTCCGCTCTATATTCTGTATGAGCTCTCGCTTTTGGCGGGTGGTGCGGTGCGTCGTCGGAAGGAGATGCAGGCAGAGCCCGTAGATGAAACCGATGATGATGCGGATGCGGAGGCGTAGGAAGGATGTCGACATTCGGGGGGGGATCCTCATACTGACGACCCATGATTCTGCTGCTTGATGGATATAACCTCGTTTTCCGCAGTTACTATGGGATGCCGGCGTTGAATCGCTCGGACGGGTTTCCCACAAATGCGATCCACGGGTGGATTCGCACACTTTGGCATCTGCAGGATCGCGAGGAGACAGAGGCGATGATCGCGTTCTTTGACCTCGGTCCATCGGTTCGGGAGGTGGCATTTGCGGACTACAAGCAGAATCGGGGTGAGATGCCGGACGATCTCCGTCAGCAGGTGCCCGTGATCAAAGAGTTGACCGCGTTGATGGGGATTCCGATTGTGGAAGCCCAAGGAGTGGAAGCCGATGACCTGATCGCATCGTATGCCGCGCGTTATGCATCGGCCGACAATCCGGTGGCGATCGTGAGTGCGGATAAGGATTTGGCGCAGTGTCTGAATCCATGGGTTTGCCAATGGTTGCCGCCTCCGACCGCCAACCCGAAGCTGGGATGGCGCATACTCGAAGCATCGGGTGTGGTGGACAAGTTTGGGGTGGGCCCGGATCAAATTGCGGACTACCTTGCCTTGGTCGGGGACACAGCCGACAATATCCCCGGGGTGCCTGGTGTAGGTCCCAAGACGGCGGTGAAGTGGCTTCAGGACTATGGTGATGTGGAAGGCGTGATCCGGAAGGCGAACTACCTGACGCCGCCCCGGTTTCAGGTTTTGGTGGGACGGCATGTGGAGCAGCTCAGGCTCAACCGTCAGCTCACGGTATTGCGGGACGATTATGAGGTGGCGGTTGACCTCGAAAAGGGTCCGGATGTTCCCGGGTTGTTGACCAAATTGGAATCGTTGGAGATGCGCAAAGCATGTGCGGATGCGCGGCAGCGCTACGGATGAGTTTCCCCGGGGGCGGGAGGGGAGTGCCCGGGCGAACGCAGCATCCGGATGCGCGGTTAGAAAAATCTCGACTCTTTTCCCAAGAATGGGTGCAAAGGGATCATGCCATTCACAAGCGAGCGCATTGATTTTGAGGGGAAAACGGATGCGGAGATTCTGGCGATCCTGCAGCACTACAAGCTTGCCCTGAAGGTTGAGGAAGCGAAGAAGATCCAGTTTGAGATCCTGAAGCGTCCCCCGTCGGTGGCGGAGATGGTGTTGTGGTCAATCCAGGGTAGTGAGCATTGTTCCTACAAGAGCAGCCGGCCGTTTTTGGGACTGTTTCCCACCAAGGGTCCGGATGTGATTCTTGGGCCCAAGGAAGACTCCGGGATCATTGAGTTGGTCAAGGATGCGCAGGGCTATCGCTATGGTGTGGTGCTCAGCCACGAGTCCCACAATCATCCGTCCCAGTTGGTTCCCTACGAAGGCGCGGCAACCGGAGTGGGTGGAAATGTCCGGGACGTTTGTTGCATGGGAGCCCGTGTGATTGCGGTGGCTGACGGGCTTCGGTTTGGTGAGATCGACAACCCCAAGGCGCAGTGGATTGCGGATGGGGTGGTATCGGGGATCGCAGGGTATGGAAACCCGCTGGGGATTCCCAATATTGCGGGAGATGCGTATTTCCACAAAGGCTACAACGAGAACTGCCTGGTCACGGTTTTGACGCTTGGGATCCTACGTGAGGACGCGATCATCCACTCATTTGCGCCGGCAAACGCCGAGGGATATAAGTTGATTCTGGTGGGAAAGCCGACGGACAACAGTGGATTCGGTGGTGCGAGTTTTGCCTCGCTTGAGCTTGAGGAGGAAAAAAAGGAGCAGAACAAGGGGGCGGTGCAGGAGCCGAACGCATTCCTTGAGCGGCATATTTTGAAGTCGACTTACGCCCTATTTGACTGGCTGCATGCGCATGGGCAAATCAACCGTGTGGGTTTCAAGGACTTGGGTGCCGGCGGGATTGCCTGCGCGAGTGTTGAACTTGCGGATGCGGCCGGCTATGGTGCCGAAGTGGATCTGGACGCCGTGCATGTGAGTATGGGTGATTTGCCGGATGCGGTGAAGCTCTGCTCCGAAACGCAGGAACGTTTCATGTGGGTGGTGCCCGATGATCTGGTGGAAGTGGTATTGAATCACTACAACAAGGTGTTCGATTTCCCGGGAGTATCCCATGGGGCACGGGCGAGTGTGATCGGAACGATCCGGAGCGATGGCATGTTCCGTGTAACGGCGGGAGGTCACACCATTGTGGAGGCAAGGGCGGAGGACGTGACCCGTGGGTTGATCTACAACCGCGAGCACCACTACACGCGCAAGCCCCTGGAGGCTTCCACGAACTACGTGGAGCCGATGTCGTATGCGGATATGCTTGAGAAGGTCGTGACGCATCCGGATGTGGCATCGCGTTGGCCCATCTATAAACGCTACGACAAGCAGGTTCAGGGATCCGTGGTGATCGAGCGTGGCGCAGCGGATGCGGGGGTTATGCAGCCCTTCATGGCAGAAGAATGGCCGGATGAAATCCGCAAGACCGGCGTGGCGGTAGCGGTGACGCAGAATCCCCGGTATTGCTTGTTGGATGCCTACTGGGGCGCCGCATTGGCGGTGATAGAGGGAACAGCGAAGCTGGCATCCGTGGGTGCCACGCCTATCGCATTGTCGGATTGTCTTTGTTTTGGAAACCCTGAGAAGCCCGGGCAAATGGGTGAATTTGTGGAAGCAATCCGGGGGATATCGGATGCCTGTCGGGGTATCAGCCTGAAGGAGCATCCCGAGCACCCGCTTCCGATTGTGTCGGGGAACGTGTCGCTTTACAATGAGACGCGCGAAGGGAGCATACCACCCAGCCCGGTTATTGGATCCATCGGTAGGGTCGCGGATGTTGCGAGGGTGGTGACCCCGGGTTTCAAGAAGGCGGACAGCCTGCTGTATTTTGTGGGTGAACCAAAGGTGGAACTTGCGGGGAGCATTTACCATTCTGTGCTCGGGCAGTCCTGCGGGATCCTTCCAAAAGTGGATTTCGCGGAATGGACGCGCACCCTGCATGCGATGGTTGATCTGATCGGGGAAGGGGTGGTGTTGGCTTGCAAGGCGAATGGACTGGGCGGATTGGCCGCATGTTTAACGCAGATGAGCTTTCTGGGCGATGCTGGCTGCCGTGTCCGTGTGGAAACCAGTGGTCGCCGGGATCAGGTGCTGTTTTCCGAGCATCTCGGATTCGTGATTGAGGTGTGCCGTGAGAATGCCGCCTATGTTGAGGATTTCATGAAGAGAAACCGTGTGCCTTTGAACCGTATTGGAGAGACTGCACCGGCAGGCCACTTTGAGGTTCAGGGGGTGCGTATTTCGGACATGCGGGATCTCAAGCGCAAATGGCAGTATCGGCTGCTCGATAATTAAGGATCACAAGGCTATGGAAGCGAACAATCCGGAGGAAATAACCTACAAGTCAGCAGGTGTCGATATTGATGCCGGGAATGAGACCGTATCGCGCATCAAGTCGCATGTGCGGTCGTCATTTCAGCCCGAAGTATTGGCTGACATCGGGAGTTTCGGGTCGATGCTGGATCTGGGGATGGTGCTCAAGGGCTACCGCAATCCGATCCTCATTCAGAGTATTGATGGTGTTGGAACCAAAGTAACGATTGGCTGCAAGTTGGATCGCTATTTCGGTCTTGGGGTGGATATCGTGAGCCATGCCTGTGACGATATTCTGGTCCATGGTGCGCGTCCGGTGTCATTTCTGGACTACGTTGCGAGTCAGAAACTGCGTCCCGAGGTTGTGGAGGAAATCGTAAAAGGGATGGTGTCGGCTTGCCGTCAATGTGGGATGTCGCTGGTTGGCGGAGAAACCGCCGAGATGCCGCCGACTTACCGGGTGGGCGAAATCGACATTGTCGGTTGCATCACCGGAGTGGTGGAGAAGGATGAGCTGATCACGGGCGCCGCGATCCGGCATGGAGATGTCGCGGTGGGATTGGCTTCGAGCGGTTTGCACACCAATGGATATTCGCTGGCGAGAAAGGTTCTTTTGGAAGTGGCGGCGCTCCCGCTCGACAAGCCGATGGGAGAGTTGGGCGGAGTGACTTTGGGAGACGCGTTGCTGGCGTCTCACAAGAACTACTATCCTGCCTTCGCGCGAACCCGTGAGGAGAAAATCCCGCTCAATGGAATGGCGCATATAACGGGTGGTGGATTTCTCGACAATATTCCGCGCGTGTTGCCGAAGGGTTGTGGCGTTCGCATACAGCTCGGCTCATGGCCCGTTCTGCCGATTTTTGATTTGATCGCGCGTCATGGGCGGATTGCGAGGGATGAATTGTTCCGTGCCCTCAACATGGGAATTGGAATGGTTTGGTTTGTGAATCCCTCCCATGCGGATGCCCTGATCCGGACGGTGAATGCGGTCGAAGGGTATCAGGCTTACCGGATCGGTGAAGTGGTGCCGGGGGATCGCAAGGTGATTTTGGCAGGTTGAGGGGCATAATAAGGTAACAGTGGGGAGATCATCCATTCATGACAGATAATCAGTCAATTGTTGCAGTTGTTCAGTTTCCGGGAAGCAACTGCGAAAACGAGTCGTTACTGGCGCTGAGACGTGTGGGGCTTCAGGGGCGTGAGTTTCTCTGGAATCAATCTGCCGAGGACCTGCGGGGATTTGGCGGATACGTGATTGTGGGGGGATTCTCTTATGAGGACCGTTCGCGTGCCGGGGTCATTGCGGCTTTGGATCCTGTCATGCGCGTGATCATGGAGGAGTCTGCCCGCGGAAAGCCGGTTCTCGGGATATGCAACGGTGCCCAGATTCTGGTGGAAACCGGTTTGGTTCCCGGATATGCTTCGCGTCGGCTTGGGATTGGGTTGGGGCCGAACCGCATGGAACAAGCTGGACGGATTGTCGGGGTGGGATACTACAACGACGATGGCTTTTTGAAGACCGGACTTCCAAAGGGATCGAATGCGTTCAACCGGAATCTCGCTCCGGACGATGTAATCCGGGTGCCTTTCGCCCATGCGGAAGGCCGTTTTCTATTTGAGCCTGGCTTGATGGATCGCATGGTTGAAGGGGGGCAATTGGCCTTCCGGTACGTGGACGCGGATGGCGTAATGGTGCCGGAGTATCCGGTGAATCCGAACGGGTCGCAGGGAAATGCGGCGGCCGTGGTGAATGCGGCCGGCAACGTGATGGCGATCATGCCCCATCCCGAGCGTTCAACGAGGGGTGATCCGATTTTTTCATCGATGGGTTCTTACATGGCGGATGCGCGTTCGGTTGCCTTCAATGCCAAGGTTTTGGAAGATCCGAATACGCAGGAGAGGTTGGAATTGTGCGGGTGGACGCCCGATCCAAGTCAGGTTCACCTGCCGGTTAAGCTCATCATTACCGATAATACTGCGGTCACGATCGAAGATGCGCTTTCGCGTGCCGGGATTGAGGCGTCGGTGGAGCGTTGGGTCTTATGGAGTCTGGACCTTGGCGGGCAACCGGCGCAGAAGCTGGTTTCGGATATTACCGCAACCGGAGAGCTCCTGAATACCAACAAGGAGTGGATCGATGATCTGTCCGTGATCCACGCGAATGAGGATCCTTCAGCTCATGTTCTGGTGGTTGAGACACTGGACGAACCAATCGGCCGGATGAAGCTGCAGACTTTGAAGCGCCGCTTTCATTTCAACGCCTTGACGGCGGTCTCGCGGAGGGTGATCTGGAAGATTGTGCTTCAAGATCCGTCAGTTGGAATTGAGGCTGTGGTCAAAACCCATATTTTGCACAATCCGGTGATGGATAGGATCTGTCTATTGGGTCAATCCGGTTGAGAGACCGGATGGGCGATTCAGGAATAAGGGCATTCAATAAGCAAAGGAGCGTGTTATGGAGGATGGATTGGAGAACTGTCTGAAAGAAGTTGAGGGTGTTTCAGAAAAACGATCCGGGAAGGTTCGTGATATTTGGGCAATAGGCGATAAACTTGCGATTGCCGCTACGGACCGTCTCAGTGCGTTTGACCGGTTTCTGACCCTGATCCCCTATAAAGGTGCCGTCACCAATCTGACCAGTGCGTGGTGGTTTGAAAGAACGCGCCACATCACACCAAACCACCTTGTGAGTGTTCCGGATCCGAATGTGTCCCTTGTGAGAAAATGCACGGTATTTCCAGTGGAGATGGTGGTGCGCGGATATGTGACCGGATCAACCGATACCTCCCTTTGGACCCACTACAAGAAAGGCGTCCGCAACTATTGTGGAAACGTGATTCCGGAGGGGCTTAATAAGAATGATCGCTTGCCGGAGGCGATTGTGACCCCGACCACCAAGTCGGATGAACACGACGAACTCATCACGCCGGTGGAAATTGTCGAGCGTGGTTTGATGTCTGCATCGGAATGGGAAGATGTGCGCGACAGGGCGCTGAAGTTGTTTGCGTTCGGGCAGCAGCAGGCCAAAGAGCACGGGCTGATTCTGGTGGATACAAAATACGAGTTTGGCAAAACTCCAGATGGCGAAATTCTCCTGATCGACGAGATCCACACTCCTGATTCCAGCCGGTATTGGATTGCTGCCAGTTACGATCAGAGAATAGCGGAGGGCAAGGAGCCCGAGAATATCGACAAGGAGTTTGTGCGGTTGTGGTATCGCGATCACTGTGACCCTTACCGCGATGAGGTGTTGCCTGAGGCCCCCAAGGAACTCCGTTTGGAATTGTCACGCCGATACGTGAACCTATACGAGCGCATTACAGGTGAGGGTTTCCCCTATGAAGCCTGCAAGGGCGATCCCAATACCCGCATTCATCGCAATTTGCAAAAAGCACTTTCATGAGCGATCCGATAAAACATGAATGCGGTGTGGCTTTGATTCGGCTGATGCAGCCGATGTCCTATTATCTGGACAAGTATCGCAATCCGCTGTGGGGCTTCAACAAGCTTTTCCTGCTGATGGAGAAGCAGCACAACCGCGGTCAGGATGGTGCGGGCATCGGATCGGTTAAGCTGAATGTTCAGCCCGGGCTGCCGTACATGTTTCGGGAACGCAGCATCAAACCCAACTCGCTGACACGGATCTTCAAGAAGGCGCTGGGTCAATACAACTCGTTGAAGAAAGTCGGAGTGGTAGACGAAAGCCAGCCGGCGACCATCAAGCACCATTTCGATTTCGGGGCAGAGCTGTACATCGGCCATTTGAGGTATGGAACTTCCGGAGGATACAGTGAGAGCTCGTGCCATCCTTTTTTCCGGAAGAACAACTGGCCCACAAAGAACCTGATGGTGGCGGGGAACTTCAACATGACCAATACCGGCCAGTTGAATGACCGGCTGATTGCGATGGGGCAGCATCCGGTTTTCAACACCGACACCCAGACGATTCTGGAGGAGATCGGTTTTGAGCTCGATCAGGAGCATGACAGCCTCTATCACAAATACCGTGAAGACCCTGAAAAACACGGTTCTGAGATCGCTCATTGGATCAGTCACGACATGGACCTGGCATCCGTGCTGGAACGTGCCTCATGCGAGTGGGATGGAGGGTATTCGATCGTCGGGGTAACGGGTAATGGGGATTCTTTTGCCATACGTGATCCATGGGGTATCCGTCCGATGTTTTACATTCAGGACGACGAGGTGGTTTCTTTTGCCTCGGAGCGCGCGCCTTTGATGACGGTTTTTGGGAAAAAACTGGAGGAAGTACATGAGCTGAGTCCGGGAGAGGCTTTTGTGATCAAGGCGGACGGACGTTCTTTCCGCCGGATGATCCGGGAGCCCGGGGAACGGAAATCATGTTCGTTTGAACGGATCTATTTCTCGCGCGGAAATGACCACGACATTTACCTGGAGCGCAAGGCACTTGGAGCCGCCCTGGCTGAGCAGGTTCGGGGTGCGATTGACAATGACTTCGGCCATTCCGTTTTCAGCTTTATCCCGAACACCGCAGAAGTGGCTTACAAGGGTATGATCCAGGAGCTGCGCCGGATTCGGCGTTCCCAGGTGAAAGCAGCGATTCTGGAACGCCTCGCAGCGGGAACTGTGACCGAGGCGTTTCTGGATGAAGTGATCATGGACAATTGGCCGCGTTCAGAGAAGGTGGCCAACAAGGACATTAAGTTGCGGACGTTCATCAGCAAGGAGTCGAGTCGCCTTGAGTTGGCTACCCACGTCTATGACATCACATACGGCACCGTGAATCCGGGCGACAACCTGGTGGTGGTGGACGATTCCATTGTCCGGGGGACGACTTTGCGACAGTCGGTCATCGGGATTTTGGCGAGGTTACAGCCCAGGAAAATTATTATCGTGTCGACTGCCCCGCAGATCCGCTATCCGGACTGTTATGGGATTGATATGTCGCAGATTGAGAAGTTCATCGCTTTTGAAGCGGCGGTTTCGCTTCTCAAGGAGAGCGGGGAAGAGCGACTCCTCAAGAGCATCTACGATGAGTGCAAGGATCAGGAAAGCCTACCCAACGAAATGCTCACCAATCGGGTTGCGCGTCTCTATGAAGCGTTCACGGATGACCAGATTTCGGAGCGGATTGCGGATTTGGTGCGGCCCAGAATCGACTACTGGAATGGAGAACTGAAACTGATTTTCCAGAAGGTCTCGGACTTGCGCAAAGCCTTGCCGGAGCACCGCGGAGATTGGTATTTCACGGGTGAGTATCCGACTCCCGGCGGGTATCGGGTGCTCAACAGTGCTTACATCAACTTTTTCGAACAGCGTAAGGGACGCAGTTATTGAACCAGTGGTCCATTCGTCGCCACCCGTAAGATGAGCAGAAAGATTTTGATAGTAGGATCGGGAGCAAGAGAGCATGCCATTGCGGCGGCGCTGTCGCGTTCCCCCCAATTCCCGACTCTTTATGTCTGGGGATCCGGTGAAAACCCTGGAATGCGGGATTTGGCGGCTGCCACCCGCGTGGGTTCCTTGACCGACGGAAAAGCGATATCGGAGTGGGCCAAAAGTTTGGGGGTCGACCTTGCTGTGATTGGTCCGGAGGCCCCACTCGAAGCTGGAGTTTCAGATGCCTTGTGGAGCGTCAGAATACCGGTGGTGGGGCCCAAAAAGACGCTTGCCCGCCTCGAAAGCAGCAAGTCTTTCACGCGGGATCTGCTCATGAAGCATGGAATCGCATATGCTTGTCCGCAGTTCAGGCGCTTTGATTCGATGGAAGGCGTTGCCGGGTTTCTTTCGGAACTGGGCGATTTGTATGTCATCAAAGCCGATGGTTTGATGGGGGGCAAAGGGGTGAAGGTTGCCGGAGATCACCTGCATACCCATCAGGAAGCGTTGGCGTGGTGTGAAGAACTGATCCGGGAGGGTGGCGCGTTTGTGATTGAGGAAAAAATGATCGGTGAGGAATTTTCCCTGATCAGCTTTTGCGGAGGCAGCACTTTGTGTCATACGCCGCCGGTGCAGGATCATAAGCGTGCCTTTGAAGGGGACACGGGTCCGAACACAGGGGGCATGGGCTCTTACAGCGATGCGGACCACAGTTTGCCTTTTTTGAGCCGGTCCGATGTGGAAGCCGCGCAGGCCATTAACGCGCAAGTGGCGGAGGCGCTGTTCAGCGAAACCGGAGAACGCTACAAAGGAATGCTGTATGGTGGATTCATGGCAACCGCGAACGGGATCAAGGTGGTGGAATACAACGCACGCTTCGGGGATCCGGAGTGTGAGAACCTGCTGACTTTGATTGAATCTGATTTGGTTGAGGGTTTCAACGCGGTGGTGGAGGATTCACTGAATGCTCAAACGGTTAGATTCCGGCGCAAAGCCAGCGTTTGCAAATATGCGGTTCCGGAGGGATATCCGGATCGTCCGTTGAAGGGGTTCCGGTTTTCGATTGAGCGGGTTCGCAGCGAAGGGCTTTACCTCGGTGCTGTCGATATCAAGGATGGGGTGCTGGTGGGAACCGGATCTCGCACGGTTGCGGTGGTTTGCACGGGCAATACGCTCGCCGAAGCTGAGGCGAAAGCGGAGCGTGAAATCTGCAAGATTGAGGGGCCATTGTTTCACCGGACCGATGTTGGAACCGAAGCGCTGATTGCGCGGCGGGTAGAACACATGCGTGCCCTGCGGGGATAAGGAGAGGGGTTGAATCCGCGCCTTTGTCGCTCAACAACGGTTTGGGTGCTCAGTCGTCCGGAGTATCCGGGCAGCGTTTATCGAGACCAGGGACTGCCCGGGCTTTCAGCCAGAGGTAACGATTTACGGTTTTTTTCCCCAATTCGGTGTTCGTGTTTGAATTGGGCGTGAGAGTTTGTTCTCATGCCGCAAGTCCGTTCTCCGTTCGGGCGGACAGCATCAAATGGGAGGAGAGCCGAAATGGAAGAGGAAGTCTTTGAGATCAGGGATGCCTGGATCAAGATCCGCGAGTATATTGCGGCTGGCGATGGGACAGGAATCGTTGCGTGGATGGATACCCTCCCCAGCGGGGAAATCGGGCGTATCCTCTCCCGGCTGAGCGAGGATGAGCTGACGACTGTCATGCAGCTCATCGGCCCTGAAGAAGGTGCTGAGCTGCTCAACCAGATACCGGAGGCGCAGGCTGTCGACATTCTTGAGGATCTTCCATCTGAGGCGGCTGCTGCGATCGTCGACGAGCTCGATAGTGACGAGCAGGCGGACTTGCTCGGTGAACTCGATAAGGATGATGCGGAGGCGATCCTTTCAGAGTTGGACCCTGAGGATGCATCCGACATTCGTCGGCTGATTGAGTATGACTGGAGCACGGCCGGTGGGGTCATGGTTACGGAATACGTGTATTTCCGGGAAACTGCGACCACCTCACAGGTATTGGAGCGCCTTCGGGCAAACAAGGAGGTGTATGCGGACTATGAGGTGCAGTACATCTACATTGTGTCCAGAGATGGGCTCCTGAAAGGGGTACTCAAACTGAGGGATTTGCTGCTTTCGCGGGATCAGCAGCGGGTGGGGGATCTCATGAGGACTGACATTCTCAAGGTGAAGACCGATGCGCCCTTGAGCGAATTGCGGGAGATATTTGAAGAATACAACTACATCGGGATTCCGGTGGTGGATGAGTCCGACAAGTTGGTCGGAGTGGTTCGCAGAGCGGCGGTGGAAGAAGCGGTAGGGGAGATGGCGACAGAGGATTTCCTCAAAATGAGCGGTTTGAACGGGGAAGAGGAACTCCGGACCATGCCGGTTTTCCTTCGCTCCAGGCGGCGGCTTTCCTGGCTTGCGGTGAGCATGGCGTTGAATGTGGTGTCGGCCAGCGTGATTGCCGTGTACGAGCACATCCTGCAGGATGTGATCGTGTTGGCCATGGTCTTGCCGATTATCGCGAACATGAGTGGTGCATCGGGTAATCAGGCGATCGCGGTGAGTTTGCGCGAGCTGACTTTGGGATTGATCAAGCCCTTCGAAGTGATGCGTGTGTTGCTTCAGGAAGTATGGGTCGGGCTAATCAACGGTTTGATTTTGGGCCTGGTGTTGGGTTTAATTCTCGGTTTTTGGAAGGGCAATCCCTACCTTGGATTGGTTGTGGGCGCAGCCATGCTCTTCAACAGCATATTATCGGTCTGTGTGGGAGGTGCGATCCCGATGCTTTTGAAGTGGGTCAAACTGGATCCCGCGTTGGCTTCCGGCCCGTTGTTGACGACGGTATCGGACGCATGTGGTTTTTTCATGACGCTAGCGTTTGCGTCGCTGATGCTGCCTCACATCCTGTGATTGGATTGAGGATCAGAGGGATGCATTGAAGAAGGCTCGATCTCGTTTTTGACCGAAGCTTCCACCTCCACCGTCTCCGGAGGCTGAAACTCATGTTTGTGCTGGATCAGGCTGATCGCGCGGAGTCGTTTGGATCTGTTCTCTTCAGGGGGAAGCAGCAACATCAGGATGCGGTTCCCGGGGTGGAAACTCCAATGGTTCATGAGCACGGGTTCCATTCTCCCGTCGACCCTCACCCCTAGTCCGATCGAAAGAGGCCTATCGGTGGCCGGAGGAATGGAAATCGGTTGGGATAGCCCCGGACGAAATGTGACTGGCTTTCCGTCAAAAACCCCTTCGAGGATCCATGGGGTGGCATTCAGAAAGGAGATAGAGTCGAATGGCAGGCCATCGGGTGCGTCATTTGCGACGATCACATTCACCGGCTCACCCTGTGAAGCCGCATGCTCCTCAAAAGAGAATATGAAGAGAAATCGTTGTCCGTTCTCAGGCAGTTCACAGGATGTAATCGGAGAATACACAGGGTTGCCATCGGAGTCGATCTTCCGGGAGCAAAAGGCTATCTTGCGGGGTCCCCGGTAGGGGTAATTCCGCGAACGGCTGAATGGGCGAAAGCGCAACGCAAGGTGGTTGCCCGGGGACTCCTCATACCAAATGTCGTCCTCACCCGGTTGGCCGATGGGGTACACCGAGAAGACGATACTGGCGGATGCTTTGTCGGAAGGCTCGCCACCCAAGGCCGTGTTATGAATTCCCGGCAGCATCAGCAGAATCAGGAACAATTCGATCTTCATGAATGCGTTCATCGGGTGTTTATGGGTGAGGGGGGTTGAGCCATCGGAACGCGATGACGCGAAACCGGCGTCCGAATTTGGCATTTGCGGGGTTGAGCCCGGATGGTGTGGTGTCAGGTGGATTGGACAGATCGAAGTATTCCGGGAACCGTTGAACCCACGCCTCGCAAATAGCGGATGCCATGAGGATTCCCGTTCGCGGATGAACTGCGTCGCCGTAGGCGCGAATGCGGAAGGTGTCTCCCCGTATTACCATATGTGATGCGGTGCCCCTGAGGATGTCAGCCGGAGACAGATGGGCCGGAGCGAGCCGGGGAATACCTTTGTTCATAGGGGGGACTGAAGCGATGGCGTCCCGGAGAACCGGACTGGAGGCAAAGTCCCGGATCGAATGGAACGGTCCATGCAAACGAATTCCATCCACGATTGCGGTGGCAAGTGCGTGGAGATAACCGTTGGGATTGTGGGATTCCGGTTGGCGGTCGAGAATCCGTAGTCCCTGGCTCCAAATCGCCATGGGGTTTGCGTTCCCGTTGGTCGAATCAAATAGACTGGAGTCGCACCGTTGATTTTTCATGGAGGGCAGGGCAAAGGGCAGTCTCGAAAAAACAGAAGGAATGGATTGGGTTGCGGGCGGTTGGTCGAGATCAATCTGTGCGTTAGGGGCCAAGGATTGATGCAGGAAAACTGCCCAGGCCAGCGGATCCGTTGAGTTGATGTTGAACCCTCCCCGGATGAAAAAATGCGCGGCTCCGTTTGAGCTGGTGATGGCTTCGAGGGTAGGGTAGATCCCATCGACACCCGATATCGGCACGGTACCGGGGTTATCCAGTTGTCCCGGGCAGATCTGATCCACAGTCCAGGATGCGGGGTCTGTATCCCAACCCGATTCGGGTAGCGCATGACCGCTGAAGACGTATCGGTCGAATACATCGTTCCAATCTCCGGCCTCTGGGCAACCAATGGACGGGTATGGTTTGCCATGGAGAATGAGGGATGAAAACACGCTTGGACTGATCGGATGGACGACCGGCAGCTCGCTCAGGGTAATCGTGGGACGGTCCGGAGGATGGTCGTTGGATTCCCCCGGAATGTCCCAGAAGAGGGGGTCCATATTTGAAAAAACATTCTTCTCCTGCTGTGCCATTACAGGGTCCGGCGTGATGGAGTAGAGGTCCCGGATCTCGGGATCATTGAAGTCGATCTCGGGATCCTGCGGGTGGATGAGCGCGGAGAGGCGGTCAAGGCTTTCCGGATCATCCTTGAGGCGGAAATAGTAGGCGAAGCGGTAGTTGTCGATCGTGTATTCGGAACTCCGGTGCAAGCAGTATTGTGAGCCCGAAAGCTCGAGTCGGATCGGCCCGAAGGGGATGTTTTTGAGGCGCAGCATTACCCCATGGCGGGCTTTGTATGCATCCGGTGTGTCTTCCGTTTCGATTTCCCCAGCGTAGGAAACAATCTCGAGCGTCACGGCATCGGTTGGGGCCAGGCTGCGGACGGAGATCGTGTCATCGGCTGCGATGGTGAGTGGGGTTGTGGAATCGTTGGAATCGGTCCAATCCCAATAATTGTCCCGATTGGAGAGGGTGCGTGCGAGGCCATCAGCTTTGTCTGGCTCCATGAGCTGGTAGACTGTTCCTGCATCGATTCCACGTCGCCAGCCGGTCTGTGGATGCGTCAGTATACTGAATCGTTGCCATGAGTGGATGAGGGCATCGGATGGCGAGTTGTATCGGAATCCCTGCGACTCCGGCTCGAAGTGACTGAGATTCGCCTGAAACCGTCCTACCTCTAAGGTGGTTCCGTCGGGGAGAGTGCGGGTATTGGAGATTTCGATGATAGGGAGCCCGCGGACCATGACAATGTAACCCCGGCCTTCCATACCGCCGGATGTGGTGCGGGAGTCGAAAGCGAGATCCCAGGGGTAGGGATTGAGCAGTTCCGATTCCATGTGATAGCGTATCCGATGGATCCCATCGCTTTTTCCCACGAAGATCCCAACGTAAAGCTTGAACTCGGTGAGGACCGGAGCCAGCGCGACCATGGGTTCGTTTGTATCCGGGGATGCATTGGATGCAAGCCGGCTGATGCCGGGTGGGTTGGTGTCAATGCTGTGCCGGATTTGGAACGAGGAGGGATCGGTGGTGGATGCTCCGTAGTTGCCGGGTGTCATCCACCATCGCACCCGTGGGGTAATCCGGTCGTGGTCGGTGTGGTTTGGATCCGACAGGTTGATTTTCAGTCCTCCGGTGATTGGATTCGTGGGAATGGAATGGGTGTGGACTGAGAGCGATCCCAAGGCTGATACGGGTATCGGGTCTGTCAGGCTTGCGACTGGATGCCAAAGCATGAGTTGCTCCGGAAGCAAAATGTGATGGAGCTCTCCGTGCGAATCCGTGGATTCAAGGGATTCGGATTTGGCGTGGAGGGCTGGAATGGCTGCTTCTGTTCCGGACCGGCGCTTGGTGGTCAGCGCAAGGGTGGTCCGGAATGGGCGCGGCAAGGCGGTTTCGGAAAAAGGGTGCAGGGTGTCGGGCACAGACGCATCCGCTTTGAGAGACTCGTCGGATGTGATCCATGCCATATGACCAAACGTTTCTGTTTCGGTTCCATTCTGCCGGTTCATCGCCACAATGGGAATGTCCGACACTGAACCGTCCCGATCGGGCAATGATACCCAACCTGCAGGCCCGGGAGTGGAAGTCGGGTCCGGGTTTGCCCCCGAGACAAGCCAGAAGGGTGAAATGTCGGGGGAGTCATTCGGGATGACTCCGGTCCATTTGTTTCCGGAGCAGTCCATACCGTGTGGCAGTGAGGCGGGAAAAACGCAGACCTTATCTGGACCGGCCGACTCCTGAAGTTGGGCGATGGCGCAATGGAGTGCGTCCATCGCATGGGTTCGGGCGGAGACCCTTGCCTGCCTCCTCACGCTGTGGGCGTATTCCGATCGTTCAACAAGCAGGAAGGCTGTGAACATTGCCCCTGCGCACACGACAAGCACCAGAACCGCGAGGATCAGGGATCCACGCTGGGAGTACCGGGATCTGCTAACGTATTGAAAACAATCGGAGAATTGCGGTGGATCGTTCATTTGTCTTCCTGCGAAACGATCATCGAATATATAAAAACGGAAACGGCTAATGCAATCCGTATTGTGATGGCGGGCGATGGTGTGGGGTATTGGTGTCTATCTTTAGAGACGCGGTTGTGAAAACAGGCAGCTGAAACCAATTCGGATGACTGTTGGATTGACGATTGGGGTCATGCTCCGTTGCATGGGGAGTGAAGCATGCGCGTTTCGATCATCATCTCCGTCTACAATTGTCTTCCACTAACACAGACGTGTCTGGAGACCCTTGAGCATACTGTTCCGAACGGATTGGATCACGAGTTGGTGTTGGTGGATGACGGTAGCTCGGATGGCAGCCGTGAGTTCCTCAAGCAATTCGCGTCGAACCGCCAGAACTGCAATGTACTCCTGAACGAGCGAAACCTGGGTTACGCCCGAAGCAACAACCGTGGCGCGGAATTGGCAAACGGGGACGTATTTCTTTTTCTTAACAACGATACGGCGCTGCTTCCGGGGTGGCTCGAACCGATGTTGGAGGGGTTGGAGCAGAAGAGTCGTCCCGGTATCGTTGGGAATGTGCAGCGCAGGGTGGTGGACGGGGAGATCGATCATGCCGGGGTTTTCATCACTGGCGAAGGGAAGCCCGACCATTTCAGGCAGGATCCCGCGACGGCCTATCCTGAGATCGAGTATTCGGAGTTTTTTGCTGCAACCGGTGCATGTCTGTTGATGCCTGCTAAGCTATTCCGTGATCTGAAGGGATTTGATACGGTCTTTCGCAATGGTGGAGAAGACATGGATTTGAATTTCCGCGTCCGGAAGCTGGGACATGGCGTGTTGATTGCCAACCGCAGTATGATTATGCACCACGTGAGCGCATCGCCCGGACGCAATGATCATCACGAGCGGAATACCTGCATCCTTTTTTCCAAGTGGAGGGACCTGTTGTTGAATGAAGGTGCGCGTCAATGGAGCCTCGACTACCTTGCGTCGCATCGCTCAATGCCAGGAAAATGGGGAGACAAGGTCTACAGGCAAGCCCGGTTGATGAAGGCTGGCTGGCGATCCCAACCACCGGCTGAAGCCATACGGGCAGTTGAGGCCCGCATGGCTGAGCAGGAAAGGGTATGGGCTGAAATGTTCCCCGGTGGACCGAAGTGATTTTCGGTTTACCAGTTCCACCAACCGGAGTCGCAGGTGACGGAGAGCGGGCGGGTGTAATCGTCGATTGACGAAAGCCTCCATTCCCAACTGCGGCGCGGGTTCCCCAGGTGGGCTCCGGCGGTGGGAATCCCGGCTTTCATGGTATAGCCCAGCAGGTTGCCATCATTGTCGATAAGGATCACATCATCCGTGTTGTCCATGTCGATGTCAGCTATCCCGACAGGAATGAAATCGCTGCCCGGGAGGGCTGTTGTCCCCCAGCCGAACTGGGCTTTGGGGTTCCCAATGTGCTGTGCGTTCTCGAGCCGGCCATTGGATGCACTGAGCAAGAACTGGTTCCCGGCTGTATCCACCAGCAGGAGGCTGCGACGTCCGTTGCCGCGGAAATCGCCGGCACCGATGCATTTGATGGGTGCGTTGGGATCCGCGCGCAAACCGTTGATTCCGAATTGAGCGGCGTTTCCAAGGTCGAGCTTCGATGTGAACCCGGATGCGCTGATCAAACCCGCCATGAGATTGCCATCCCTGTCCACGATGACGATGTCCTCGTTGCCGGAGTTGTCGATTGGGATGGTTCCAAGCACCTGATACCAGAAGTGTTTAACGGTTCCGGCCGGAACCCCATAAGCGGCGTTGATGTTTCCGATGGTTTGCGCTCCGGAGACTCCTTTGGCGTCGAGAAGAACGACCTTGAAATCGCCGGTTTCGGTATTGGTAACCCAAAGATCACGGAATCCATCCCGGTTCAGATCGGAGAATGCGACGGGCCGGTCTGCCGCATTTGGGTCCGCGTAGAGCTCCCATCCGAAACGTGAGGCCGGGTTTCCAACGTATCGGAAGCTCTGGACTCTGCCATGCGTGATCCGGATTTCGATGATTTCGCCGGTTTGATCGACGACATGGAAGGTGTTTTTGCTGTTGGACAATGACCGGGATTCATACCGCTCCAGATTCCATTCCGAAGACAGGGTATTGCGATCGACCCCGAGCAGGGCGAGCCCGGACGGGTCCCTTGAGAGATAGGCCCCGTTTGCCATGTTGACGAAGAGCACCCCGCCTCCCGCAGCATGGCCGGTGAAGGCCTCGATCTTCCAATACTGGGAGGGCGATCCGTCGAACGGCGCAAAGGTAACCGATCCTCCAGTCTGGGTGAGGGTAAGGTTTGAGGATCGGCTGTTGAGAACGTAGTAAGATTGCCCATCCCCGAAGTTCCGGTTGGTTTGGGTGATGTTCCATTTCTCCTGGACCAGTGTGTTGCGCGTGTCTGCGTCATCCGCCAGATGGGCGATTCCGCGGTCCGCCGCGGCCAGGAGTTTGTGGTTGGGTACATCGCTGCGGAAGATTTCAAATTCCCCTGCGATGAAGCCGTTTGATCTCGGGCGAAGCGCACCCCAGACATCCGCAGTGACGAAGCCTTCCTGAATAGCGGAGGCGGCGCCCAGTTGGGTGCAGGTCGGGTCGAGCACGAGGGGGGCCGAAAGGCATGAAATGAGGGTTGGGTCGAGCTTGAGATTGAGCGAGTTGTTGAGGACAACCGGATCCTTGAATCCCGCGATGACAATCCCAATTCCGGTCACGAGAGGCATGGTGGGCAGTCCGATGCGGTTGGCCAATACCTGGGATCCGCGACCATACATGGGCAGACCCCAAAGGTGCACGCCAACCGAGATTCCAGCATTTGCATAGGCATACTTGCTGGAGCGGATGGTATTCCCGGACACAAGGGTGTTGGAGAAATCGCAGGTGATGCTTTCATCCAGAGCGTTGCGGCAGTCTACTTTGGGGGTTCCGCAATCATTTGGAGAACTGGTGCAAAGGCACTCGGATCCGGCGTTGTGATCCAGGGTGATCCCGCCCCATCCGTTGTTGCCCGCGAAAAAGATGTCGTTTCCGACGATCTGGGAGTTTTGGCGACTGGGCATCCAAGGGTTGAAAACGACGATGCCGACGTCCGACGGATCCACGATGGCGTTTTCGGTAATATGTGCATCGGAGGCGGTGGAGCTGATCCCGTCGGTGAAGAAGGATTCCACCAAGTCCCGACTCGCGCTGTAGCAGGTGATGAGGTTGTGGGTGATGCGGGCTGCTCCCGGTGCCCATGCGCCATCCGATCCCCGGGTGAGGATGTTGGTCCATCCGCAGCTGTCCGAAATTTTGCACGCAATGATTTCTGTCGGGGTATCTCCAGAAGGAGAAGAAACAACCACAAGGTTGACCGCGTTGGAGTTGCGTGCAGAGGAGCTCGCATTGGCTGCAAGCAGTGAAGGATCGTCGTTCCGTAATTGACTGCGGCGACCATCCACCCATACCCCGATCAAGCGCGAACCCGGTTGGAGCCGTACCAACTCGCCGTCAAACAGATTGGCCCTGGCAATCCTTGCCATTTTGGCATACTGGTTCGGTTTCTGGAAGAGCTTGGAGGTGCTGGATGGGTCAAAGGTCGCAAGTGTGACATTTGCCGGAACCTCCAAGGTGCCATCCAATTCGATCAGCGCACCTTGGGCGAGATAGCAAATCCCACCGGCAGGGGTTTGATTCAAAGCATCCTGAAGATCCGCTCGATATCCATTTCCCTGGCCTGTGCTACCCAGCGTGGGACGGTGGGATGGACGGTTGGCAAAATAACCGTGTCCCGTTGGCCTTGCGATCATGCTGTTCACCCGATCCTTGAATTCCTGAGAGCGAACCAGATCTTTGACGATGCTGGCGAGGTTTCCGCCGCTACGCTCGACCTGAGCTGCAAGAACCCGCATCTCTTCAGTGGATGGTTCTCTCAAAAGAAGGGAACGATACAATACATAGGCGGTTTCCGGGCTTGAATACTTGAGACCACGCCATTCCGCAGATCCGAAGAAAGCCAACGCCACTCCTTCGGCGGATGGAATCTCAAAATTTTCGGTGGCGAATCCTTTTTCGTAACGGTTCCATTCTTCCGCGCTCGGAAGTCGTCCAAGGATTTCGGTGTGCAGCTGCGAAAGAAACTGCGGAGGAGATGCATGCAGACCGCAGACTGCCAGGAGAGCGGTCAAGAGGGGTATAGCTGAATACTTCATATTGGGGAAGAATGCGGGATAATATGAACGTCCCGATTCACGATCATTCATCACGGAACCTTTTGTGTGTCAAGAGCCTCTGAGAAAATGCCACTTTTTTACATTATCGCGGTTATACTCAATACGGGATTCTGTCAGTATTGTAATCGGAAACCAAACGATCGGATCCGTTTGGATATCGGCACGAAAGGTTTCTTCTTAAGCCGCAACTGCTGTTCGACGGCTCAGGCAATCCAGTCTCCTCGACCGAACTCACAGCGGCGGTGCGCTTCCATGAGGTCTTCAATGGTATGGACGTCCGGCTCCAACACTCCGGGATCCGGAAATTGCTCGGCGCGGATGTCCCAGGGATCGCCATAGTCATTCAGGCACTCCCGGGTCTGCGCCCATACGGCGAATGGGACCGAGAGTGATTCTCCCCGGGAATTTGACGATGCGATTTCCACGGCTCTGCGGATGACCGCAGCATCACAAAGGGGGAAGTTGATGTTATAGTTTACGTGGATGTCGCCGTAGCATTCCTCCATGATGTGCCGGAAAACCGGAACCGATGGCACCTTGTCTCCCGCCAGCGATTCGGGTCTTTTCAGAATCCGGACTCCAAGATCCGATACCTGCCTGGCAATCAGATCGCTTTCGGTTGAGAGCACCACCTCGTCTACAACGTCACTGCTCAGCAGTTTGAGTACTCCCATCCGGACCAGAGGGACCCCACAAAAGGGCAGCAGGTTCTTGTACGGAAGTCGTTTGCTCCCGAGTCGGGCAATGACCGATCCAATCACTCTCATGACCGGGATAATGGTTGTTCCCCAGTTGGAGTGCAAATGGATTTCAAAAATTCGGGGATTTCGGCGTTTTGAGTTGCAATTTCCGTCGATGGGTGCGATTTAACGCTAAATTCTTTTTCAATCCCCTTATCCCGCTATTCATCATGTGCAATGCAATACGAAGATTCACCCGTTTACTATCCATCCCCACAGCTCTTCTCGCATCGGGCGCCGGTCTAATGGCGCAGGACGCTGCTGTCCCGATGAATATCAACCATGGCGATATTTCCGGTGCAGTGGTAAAACCGGCCGCTCCGGAGTGGGTTCACAACGCGGTTTTTTATCAGATCTATCCCCAGATATTCTATGACACCAACGGCGATGGGATTGGTGATCTCGAGGGGATTATCCGCAAACTGGACTATGTCAAAAGCCTCGGTGTGGACGGAATCTGGATTAACCCGTTTTTTGAATCGCCCTTCAATGACGCGGGATACGATATCTCTGACTACTACAAGGTGGCACCTCGATACGGAACCAACGAGGATGCGCGCCGTCTTTTTCAGGAAGCGGAAAAGCGGGGATTGCGCATCTTGTTCGATTTTGTTCCCAGCTATACCTCGATCGAGCATCCCTGGTTCAAGGAGTCCGCAAAACAGGAACCTAACCGGTATTCGAACTGGTATATCTGGAATGACAACACATGGATGAATCCTCCCGCGGCCTTTGCGGACGCCTTTGTCAAGGGATACAGCCGGCGCAATGGTCAGTTCATGCGGAACTTTTATTGGAGCCAACCCGCACTGAATTTTGGTTTCGCGAACCCCGAAGAGCCATGGATGCTCCCCGTGGATCATCCGGATGTGTTGGCGGTGCGTGAGGAGCTCAAGAAGGTGGTGCGATTCTGGATGGATCTGGGCGCCCACGGGTTCCGCGCCGATATGGCTGGGGCCTTGGTAAAGAACGCCAACATCACCGGAAATGATCAGTTTTTCAATACGCGAGACAATCACACGCTGGGTTTCTGGAGGGAGATTCGCCAGATGTTCGACAAGGAATACCCGGACGCATTCATGGTATCCGAGTGGTCCGGTCCGGAGGATGCGCTCAATGGTGCCTTTCATGCTGACTTTTTCCATTGGTTCCCGGGCTACAACGATCTGACCCAGAAGGAAAGCTGGCGGATCCTCAATGGCCATTCGGAGGGTCACAGTTTCTTCGACAAGGAGGGCAAAGGCAACATCACGGCTTTTTTGGTATCCTACATGGATCAATACCAGAAGACCCGCGACAAAGGCTACATTTCGATTCCCATGGGCAATCATGACAACGCCCGCATCAATGTGGACCGCACGCCCAAGGAGCTCTCCATGATTATGGCATTCGGGATGACCATGCCTGGATTGCCCTTCATTTGGAATGGAAACGAAATCGGAATGCGCCAGCTCTACGATTTGCCCCACGTGGAGGGCGCCTACAAGCCGAGAGCCGGCAATCGCACCCCCATGCAGTGGGCTCCGGAAAAGAATCTCGGCTTCTCCGGAGCGGATCCGTCCAAGCTCTATTTGCCGGTTGATCCGGCTCCAGATGCACCCACGGTGGCAGCTCAGGATTCCGACCCGGACTCGTTGCTCAACAACGTGCGTCGCTTGATTACCTTGAAAAAATCCGAACCGGCACTGTCTGCGTATGCCGAGTTTGTTCCGGTGTATGCCAAGCCGAACGGCTACCCGTTTGTCTATGCCCGCGCCTCGGGCGATGACATCGTGCTCTGCGTGTTTAACCCGGCCGACCGAAACGAACGCGCGGAATTCACCCTGAATGTTTCCGTCAAGGGCATGCGCTTACTCGCTGGAGATAAGCTCAAATATGAGGTCGATGGAAAGTCGATATCGATGGATACGGCCCCGGTTTCCTATGCCATCTATAAACTGGAGCTTCAGGAGCCGCGATAAGGACGATTATTTCGATTCGGATTCGCTCTTCCTTTGGGGTTGAAGGGAGAGTAGGTTCCTCCGCTCCGGATTTCTGCGAGAATCCGGAGCTTTCTTTTTTTCGGACAGGATGACCAAGCCATTCGACCACGCTCATGACAAGCCCGTAGCTTTCTTCAAAGTAGGGGGAGCATCCTTGCTCGCCATTCGTGGGGCGGAAGATTGGAACAAAGGGCGCGATCAGGGATGCTCCCGCTACCCTGTGGGAGATTAGGTTAGCCACAAAAGATCACATAGCTCCTGAAGGATGAGAAATGGGAATCAACCACTGATAAAGATGATGAACACTGATATTGAATGACCAGGATATCATCTGTTCAGGGTGCATTTTTTCGGCGTTCTTCGAGCTTTGGCGGGATAAGCGGAGAATGGTGCAAGAGGGGCGATCAGGGATGCTCCCGCTACTATAGTGATGTCTGTTGCCCCGGAGGCTACGGCTTCAGCCGCAGCCCGCTCCGATGGGAAAACCCGTTGCGGGTAGGGATGAGCGGCCCCGCTCATCCGCGTATACGCTTGAATGGCTGGTGTTTTTCGGACTTTTGAGGATGGCTGAAGCCACCCCCTCCGGAAGAGGGTTTGATGGAGGGAATGACGC
>JAFGAQ010000300.1 GCA_016933595.1 Opitutales bacterium
AGGTTGAAGGCGTCGACGTCGATGTGTTCCTGAATATCCTTGTCCCACTCGAAGGATTCACGGAGTTGCTGGATCTGGTGCATGCTCTGGATAACCCGTGCGGCGAAATACCAGAGCTGGACCCGGTATTCTCCATGGATCTTCTCCACTGGGGCTGATACCGGGCCGCGGATTTCGAGGTCGGGGATGTTGGCGGCATCGAGGTGCTTACGCCAGTTCTGTGCGTAGAAATTCGCTTTCTCGGGGTTTCTGCAGCGGATGAGGTGGCGGATGAGGTGGCGGAATGGAGGGTAATTGAATTCTCGCCTTAGTTCGATTTCCTCGTCGAGGAAGCCATCGAAGTCGCACCTGCGGGCGAATTGGATGGGGGATGCGTGTGGGGTGGAGGTCTGCACGATAACCTCACCGGCTTTCTCGCCGCGGCCGGCCCGTCCAGAGACTTGTACCAGGAGTTGAAACGTGCGTTCCGCTGCACGGAAATCCTCCATGTAGAGGGATTGATCGGCGTTGATCAGCGCGACCAGGGTCACGTTTGGAAAATCGAGCCCTTTGGCAATCATCTGGGTGCCAACGAGGATGTCGATGCGACCGGAGCGGAAGTCGGAGAGGATGGTTCGGAAAAGGTGACGCTTATTCATGGTGTCAGCGTCGATCCGGCAAACTTTCGCCCGGGGGAGAATGGCCTTGACCACATCTTCCACTTTCTGGGTGCCGAATCCTTCTCCATGGATTTTTGCGGATTGGCATTGAGGACAGCGGGCGGGGGCGGGCATTTCGTATCCGGTGAGGTGACACTTGAGGATGTTGCCACTGCGATGGTAGGTGAGCGGGATGCTGCATTCCTCGGAGAGGGCGACCCATCCGCAGTCGGGGCAGATCATGTGGGTGGAGTAGCCGCGCCGGTTGAGGAAGAGGATGCTTTGCTCGCGTTTTTCAAAGCGGTCGAGGAGGAGCTCCTTGAGCGGATTGGAGACGATGGTGAGCTGCTTGTTTTTCCGGAACTCACGCCGCATGTCCACGATCTGGGTGGATGGAAGGGTGCGGTTATCGACCCTGTGGTTCATCCGGATCACTTGGTATTTGCCGACGCGGACGTTGTAGAGGGATTCGAGCGAGGGTGTGGCGGAGCCAAGAATGACGGTGGCGTTGTTGAGTTTGGCGCGGTAGACCGCAAGATCCCGGCCGTGGTAGCGAGGGGTCTCCTCCTGCTTGTAGGCGGGCTCGTGTTCTTCGTCGACGATGATGAGCCGGAGCTTGTTGAGCGGAGTAAAGATGGCCGAACGCGCCCCAACCACGACCCTGGATTCCCCACGGGCGATGCGCAGCCAACTGTCGCGTCGTTCCCCTTCCGAGAGGTGGCTGTGCCAGACCACGACATGCACTCCAAGCGCTTCGAGCCGGGCCCGGAGGGTGCCGACGGTTTGAGGGGCGAGGGCGACTTCGGGGACGAGAAAGAGGGCGGTGGCTCCCGACTCGGAGAGTACATGCTGAAGGGCCTTGACGTAGACCTCGGTTTTGCCGGATCCTGTTACGCCGTGGAGGAGTATTGGCTGAAAGGATTGTGCATCGAGGATCGGGCGCAGGGTGTCGACCGCGATTTGCTGTTCTTCGGTGAGGGTATGTTCGATGGGACGGAGGGTATCGCCCGCCGCGGCTTCGTCCTCGTAGCCGATCCGATCAATGTTTTTGCGGATTTCCTCGATCCAACCCTTGCGGATGAGTTCCTGGCAGACTGCGGGCGAGATGCGGGCAGCTTTGATTGCTGCGGGTTTTGAAACCGGGCCCGGTTGGGAGATCAGGAGAGCGATGAGCGCTTGCTGCTTGGGTGCCCGGCGGGCAAGGGTGGGGAGCTCAACTTCCCGACCGGCTTGGGTGAGTGCCAGCGAAACTTCTTCCTTTGCGCCGAGTCCCTTGCGGATTCCCGGCGGCAGGATGCGGTCCATCACCTGTGCGGTGGTGCATCCGTAGTAGGATGCCATCCACGTCGCGAGTGTGAGGGTATCGGAGGCAATCAACGGATACGGATAGAGGACCTCGAGGATGTTCCTCAGTTTGGACTTTGGAAAGTCGATGGAAGTGGGGTAGGAACTGACGATGCCCAGTTCGGTTCCGCGCATGAGGGGGATCCTCACCAGTGATCCGATCGCAGGTTTATCCAAAAACGATGGAATGGCGTAGGTGAGGGGCTTCTCAATCCTTGAGATGATCCGGACTTCCACGATTATGGTAGGATCTGGATTCATCCGGGAGGGGTTTGGGGGAAGAACGGAGATTTGAAAACGGGTTCGGGATGATACCGCACCGGGGGACGCTGGTTCATGTCGACAAGAATGGCAAATCGGTGATTGAAGGCGACTTCAAATCACGAGGGATCGAGCTTTGAATGGATTTCGCTACCGGCGGGCAAGATGTAGGCAGCCGTGGAGCCGGTCATGCGATCCGGAATATTTCCCGAAATGTAGAGCCCCTCGGGAAGCGCCTTTTTTCGCGTGATTGCCCCGGCCGCATGCAGTTGGTTGACCAATTCGAATCGATCGTAGGGGATCAGCAATTCGGTGGGGTTGTGTTTCTCTGAGGCGAGTCGGTCCAAACGGGCGGTGAGCGAGTCCAGCCCTCCGGGGGCCTTGGTGCTGGAGAATACGGCGTCGGGGAATCGGCTGGCCAGTTGAGTGGGCAGTTCGCTGCCTGCCGGAAGCAGGTCAAGTTTGTTGAAGACCAGCAGACGCGGGTTGGCGGATGCCCCGAGTTCATCGATCACGTTGAGGGTGGTCTCGATATGGACATCGATTTCGGGCTGGGAAATGTCGACGACGTGAATGAGCCAATCGGCGACGACAGCTTCCTCCAAGGTTGCTTTGAAGGCCTGGACCAGACGATGGGGCAGCTTTCGCACGAAGCCGACGGTATCGGTGAGGATGAGAGTTTGGCCGCAGGGTAGCTTGAGCCGGCGTGAGGTGGGATCAAGAGTGGCGAAAAGCTTGTCTTCCTCCAG
>JAFGAQ010000301.1 GCA_016933595.1 Opitutales bacterium
ACTGTTCTTGAAACGGGATTTCCGGATCGAGTTACTTGTGGAAGCTTAGGGTTCGTCCGGGGCGAGTTGGTCGAGATGGGCTTTGAGTTCCTCTGGGCTCATGGAGTTGAGGAGGGCATCGAGCTCGGGATCGGAGGGAATTGAGGCGAGCTGGTCAGCCAGAAGCCGGATGGTGGGGAACTCGAAGATATCCCGGAGGGAGCAGGTCAGGCCGGTGGCTTGTTCGATCCCGTTGACGAGTTTGATGGCTTTGAGGCTTTGCCCTCCCAAATGGAAGAAGTTGTCGTCGATTCCGATCCGGTCCACTTGGAGGACGGATTGCCAGATGTCGATGAGCTGTCCATCAAGCGGGGTGCGCGCGGAGCTGTGGCTTGTCCCCGATGACTCTAGCTTGGGTGCTGGGAGTGCCTTGCGGTCCACCTTTCCATTTGGCGTTGTCGGAAGCGCAGGAAGCCACATGAAGAGAGTCGGGATCATGTAGACCGGAATTTGAGGGGAGAGGTGATCCCGCAGTTCCTGGATGCCGGTTTCCCGTCCGACCAGATAGGCAATGAGGCTCATGACACCAGGGGCTTCGTCAAACGCCATCACGAACGCTTTGTCGATGGATGGATGGGCGAGGAGTGCCGCCTCGATCTCGCCGGTCTCCACGCGGAATCCCCGGATTTGGGCCTGATGGTCGTTCCGGCCGAAGTATTCGAGTATGCCATCCTCGTTCCATCGACCGAGGTCACCGGTTTTGTAGAGCCGACCGGCGGGTGCGAGTGGGTGCGCGATGAAGCGCTCGCGGGTGAGTTCGGGGCGGTTGAGGTAGCCCAGGCTTACTCCAGTGCCTCCGACATAGAGTTCGCCGGGAACCCCGATCGGGAGCATGCGGCGATCGGAATCCAGCACCCACACCTGCGTTTCCGGAAGCGGTCTGCCAATGAGGCTCAAGCCGGTTGATCCCTGGATTTCATCCATCGAAACCGGATGATAGGTCACATGCACCGTGGTCTCGGTGATCCCATACATATTGATGAGGGATACCTGATCGAGGGGATAGCGGGCGACCCAGTCCTTGAGGTAGCGGGGCTCGAGCCGGTCACCACCAAAGATCACGTACCGGAGCGAAGCCCCGGCGGGTAGATTTTCCTTCCGCTGCAGGAGGTTTTCGGAGAAGGAGTAGAAGGCGGCCGGAGTCTGGTTGAGAACCGTGACTTGCTCCCGTAATACGAGATCCACGAATTCGGGAATATTTTGAACGGTTTCGTAGGGTGCGATGGTGGCCCGTCCCCCGAAGAGCAAAGCGCCGTAGAGCTCCCAAACCGAAAAGTCGAAGCAGAAGGAGTGCGCGATGACCCACACGTCATCCGGACCGAAGGTGAAGTCGAAGCGTTCGTTTTTCAGGAGCCGGACCACATTGCGGTGGGATATCAGGCACCCCTTCGGGGTTCCGGTCGATCCTGAGGTGTAGATCACGTATAGTCCGTCGTGCGGTCCATGAATGCGATCCGGGTTTTGATCGTCCGCAGCCGGATCCACGGTTGAAAGGATGATGGTGTCCGGGCCATCGTGGGGATAGGAAAAGTCATGGTCGCAGATGACGCTGCGGATGCCCGCGTCCTCTACCATGAAGCGGATGCGCTGCTCCGGATAACGGGGATCGAGCGGAACATAGATGCCGCCGCACTTCTGAATCGCGAGCGTCGCAATAACGGTGCGTTCATCGCGCGGGAGCCAAATTCCGACGAAGTCTCCTTTCCGGATGCCTTTGTCGATGAGGTGGTGGGCCAGGCGATTGGCGTTGGTGTTCAACTCCGCGTAGGTGAGTTGACGTTCGCCACTTTTTAATGCGACGCGATCAGCGTGGGTCCGGACGCACTCCTCAAAGAGGTCGGTGACGGTGGCGTTATCGGGATAGCGGGCAGAGCGGTCATTCCACTGGCGGAGAGTTTCCAGATCCTGTGCGCCGACCCATTCGATGGTGGTCACCGGAGAAGACGGGGCACGTGTTCCTTCCGCCAGGGTCCGGAGATACTGTTGGCTGAGGCGGTCGATGAAGGACGGCGTGAAGGCGCTTGCGTTGAAGGTGAACTTCAGAGAAAGGGTGTCCGTCGGAACCGCGATCAGGTTGAAGTCGTAGTGGGTGCGTTCGAATCCGCCGATGTCCGATATCGCGAGTAATCTGCCGGATCCGGTGGCATCCTCTCTCCGGAGCGTATCCTGAATCGGGTAGTTTTCGAACACAAAGAGGTGATCAAAGATCGCGTTCAGGTGGGGACAAGCCTCGTGGATCTCGGCGAGCGGCAGGTGTTCGTGATCCCTCCGCTCGATACTTTGGCTGTGAATTTGCCGGACAATCTGATCAATGCCTGCTCCGGGCTGAACTTGGATGCGGACCGGAACCGCATTGATGAAGAGCCCGACCATTCGTTCGACATCGGGGATAGACTCGGGACGTCCGGATACGATCAGCCCAAATGTCACGTCGTCGCATTGGTTGATGCGGGAGAGCAGCAATGCCCACGCCGCCTGGAGCAGAATGCCGGGTGTGGTCTGAAGTGAGGCGGCAAGAGAGCGGCAAGCTTCCCATGTATCTCTGTCGAGGTGGACCACGTGCTCGCGGTAGTCGTAATCCGAAGCGTCCTCCGTCCGGGCTGACCGGGGTATCGTGGTGAGCTTCTCAAATCCGGACAACCGCTGTTTCCAGTAAGCTTTGCTGTTGGTGCGATCCGCCTGCTCCAGCCATTCCACGTAATTGCGGTAGTCTGCCGGTGGGGGCAGTTCGGGCCCGGAGTGGTGAATCGATGATTCGTAAAGCTGATTCCAGTCGTCCCAGAGGATGCCGACACACCAGCCATCCATGAGGATGTGATGGTGACTCCATACGACGTGGGTCGTCTCATCCTCGAGCCGGAATGCCTGGATCCGCATCAGGGGCCCATGTGCCAGGTCAAAGGGAATACCGCGATCCGCGGTTTCAAAGGCCTGTATCGATTCCGTCTGTTCGTTGCGGGACAGGTGTCGCAGGTCCGAAAGAGTCACTGGTACAGAACGCTCGCGGAACACGACCTGCGCCGGTCGAGGTAGCGCCTTGTGGATGAACACCGAACGCAAAACCGCGTGGCGGGCGACCAGACCTTGCCATGCGCGGGAGAAGGCTTCCGGATCGAGCGTGCCTTTGAGGGTGAAGGTCATCTGCTCGAAGTAGGCTTCGGACTCCGGATGGCGCATGTTTTCGAAGAGAAGCCCCTCCTGCATCGCGCTGAGGGAGTAGACGTCCTCGATATCTGAAGGATTCCATCCTTGGGTCTCAAGGATAGCGTTCCAATCGGTGAGCCGGATTCCGGATGCAGCGAAATCGGAAGGGGTGTGTTCGGTAGCCCGTTTGCGGCAGAAGCGCAGCAGTTGCATGAGCGCTTCCTCAAAGGTCGCGAGGAGTGCCTCAATGCTGTGTGCGTCGAACCGGACGGAATCGTATTCGGCATGCCAGTGCTGGCGTCCCCCGATTTCGTAACCATAGATGGCAAGTGCCGAAAGCGGCTTTTGCCTGGGTGAACGGTCGAAAGGCGGCCGGTCGGCTGCGATGGTGAAGCGTTCGTTTCGGGCCCCGGAGTCCATGATCCCGAGGTAATTGAAGTTGATCTCAGGATAGACCGAGTCCGCGAATTGTTCCGGGTGGATGATCTCCCGAAGCCGGGTGAACGAACGGCCTTCGTCGGGGAGCGTTCGAAGGGTTTCCTTCGTGTCGCGCATCAGGTCATCGAGTCGGTCGGAGTCCACAGGTTCAAAGCGAACCGGCCAGAGATGGGTGAACCATCCGACTGTGCGGGACAGGTCGCAACCGGAGCCGCTGGAATCCCTGCCATGGCCTTCCATTTCGACCAGCAACGCTTCTCCCGGGTTCCATGCGCGCCAGGCCAGTCGGAGGGCGGCGAGCATCAATTCCTGCGGGCGTGCGTGGAACGCACGGATCGCCTCCGTGATGGATTGGTTTTGGATTGTTGGTGAGAAGACGCTCTCGGTATGATGGATCGCGCTTTGGTCGGTTGCACGGGCCTCCGGATGGCCGGGCAAGTGAGGAAGCGGCGCCGAAAGCATGGATTTCCAGATCTGAAGGTCGCGATCGGAGTCCTGCGGAGTGTGGGCATTATTGGAAATCGTGGCCCAGCGCAGGAAGCTGCATGACGGTGGGATTATGGCGGTGCCGCCGGATGTGACCGCATCGTAGACCGATGATAGGTCCTCGATCAGAATTCTCCAGGAGTAGGCATCGACCACCAGGTGATGGGCGGTTAGCAGGAGGCGGTCTCCCGCATCCAGTCGGACCAGCAACGCCCGCCACATTGGCCCGCTCCGGAGATTCAATTTTTCCTGAATGGCCCGGATGTTATCGATGAGCGTGGCAGATGCTTCGTCTGATCCCCTGAGGTCTAGGATTTCGAGGGGATCCGCAATTGATGGTTCGATCCACTGTTGATCTCCGTCCACCCGTAAGCGCAGGGCATGGTGGTGCCGTGCGAGTTCGCGCAGGCATCGGGCGAGGGTTTCGGGATCCAGCGGGCTGCTTGAGTCGACCCAGACCGATTGGTTGAACTGGTCGCGATCGATTGTGATTTCCCGGAAGAACCATTGCTGAATGCCGGTCAGTGGTGCGCTGGAAGGTCCATCCTGCTGATCGGGGGCGATCGGAGCGGTTCCGGACAAATGAGTGGCAAGGGTTTCGATGGTCGGGTATCGGAAGAGCAACTTCATGTCCATCTTCCATCCCAGTGTCTGCAGGCGGGAGGCGATTTGGATTCCTTTAATCGAATCTCCGCCGACCCTGAAGTAATCATCGTCGATCGAGAGCGGGCTCACTTTGAGCACATCAGACCAAACCTTGTGCAGCGCTTTCTCCTCTTCTGTTCGTGGCGGGCGGATTTCGCGAAGCCCGGCGTCTGCATCGACATCGGGAAGCGCGTGGCGATCGATTTTGCCATTCGGGGTGAGCGGAATCGAGTCGATAACGGCGATACCCGACGGGATCATGTAGTAGGGCAGGCTCGAGGCCAAGTGTTTGCGGATGCCGGCCAAATCAGGTTGTTGTCCACAAACGTAGGCGATCAGGTGTTTGGAGGAGCCTTCGCCTTTTGCAAGAACGCAGGCCTGTGTGACACCGGGATATTGCTGAATTCGGTTTGTGATCTCGTCGAGCTCGATCCGGTATCCGCGGATCTTCACCTGATGATCCAGTCTCCCGAGGCATTCAATGGTGCCGTCGGGTAACCAGCGCCCCATGTCTCCGGTATGGTAGAGGCGGGAATCGGGATTCTCCGGGTCGTTGATGAAGGCGGCTGCCTCGGCTTCGGGCCGGTTGATGTAGCCGCGGGCAAGGCCTGCGCCACCCAGCACGATTTCGCCGACCACACCCTGAGGGCACTTTTTTCCATCGGGGGCAAAGATACTGACGGTGACGCCATCGATGGGACGCCCGATTGAGACCTTCCGGGACTCCGGAAGCAGATCTCCCGCAGTCGCGATCACGCTGTTTTCGGTGGGCCCGTACTCGTTGATCAGGCGAACATGGGGGATGGCCTCGAAGTGACTCGATACCAACGGGAGCGGAATGCTTTCGCCGGCAAGCGTGACAAAGCGGAGGCGTCCGAGAACGGACGGAATTTCCGTCAGCATCAATTGATATAGACCGGGCGTGACCAACAGGTTGGTGGCGTTGTGGCGAACGATCAGGGATTCCACTTCATGGAGTTGCCGTTTCTGTTCGCTGGTCGCGAGGATCATGCAAGCTCCGGCCTGCAGCGCGGGGAAGAGATCGGCCACGGATGCATCAAAGGCCATGGAGGGCATCTGCAAGGTGGCATCGGAAGGATTGAACCCGTAGTAGGCGTGCCGCCATTGAATGCTGGAGGCGATGCTGCGGTGCTCGATCATCACTCCCTTGGGTTTTCCAGTGCTGCCGGAGGTGTAAATCACATAGGCGAGGTGGTTGGGAAGTGGATCGATCCCGGGATCATGTGAGGTTGGCCTGGCTTTGTCCGGAATCAGGATGACGGGGACTCCGTCTGTCCTGCGGCCCGGCTCGTCCACCAGCAGCACTTTTGCCGCACAATCCTCGAGCATGAAACGGATGCGATCCTGCGGCAGTGCAGGGTCCAGTGGCACCCATGCAGCGCCGCATTTGAGAATTGCGATGATGCCGGTTACCCAATGTTCATTCGTGTCGGTGCAGAGCCCGATGCGATCGTCCGGTTGGATAGCAGTGGTCTCGAGAATAGCTTTCGCCAGACCGTTGGATTTTTCATCGAGCTCGCGGTAGGTGAGTTGGATGTCTCCCGAAACCATGGCAATCGCATCGGCGTGGGATTGGAGCGAATGCTTCCAAATCCCGAGCAGGGTCTCGTGCCGGGTAGTGGCAATCGTGGCCGAGTGGCTCCAGCGGCTGATGAGTCCGGATTCGGAATCATCCACCATCCCCAGCTCGCGAAGAAGTGTGGTCGGATCGGAGATGATGTCCTCAAGAAGGTTCCGGTAGTATTTGGCCCAACGTTCGATCGTTTCCGGGTTGAACAGGCTGGACGCATAGTGGAAGCGGATGCTGAGAACATCGTTTTCGCGGATCAGATCGGCATTGAAGTCGAACATCCCGGAGCCCTCGTATTGATCGATGGTGCTGATCCGCAGCTCCTTCAGGTGCAGGATGCGCTCATCCGCGTTCTCGTAGGCGAACATCACGTCGAACCCCGGGTTGCGGTCGGGCGAAATCGTCCATCCGAGGTCGCGGATCAATTCTCCATAGGGGTAATCCTGGTGATCGTAGGCGTCGAGTGCCCGTTCCTTGACCTGTGCCAGGAGTGCGGCGAACGAAAGGTCACTGGAGGGGGAAAGGCGTAGAGGCAGCGAGTTGACGAACATGCCGACCACGGATTCGTTTTCAGCGGAGCTGCGGCCCCCGACCGGCAATCCGATCACAAGATCCTCCGTGTGGGTGAGTCGGTGGAGTAAAGTCGCAAAGGCTCCGAGCAGGACCATGTAAAGGGACACGCCCGACTTGGCCGCAAAAGAGTCCAATGCGCGGGTTTGTTCGGGACTCAGGCTGAATGGATACTGGGACCCGGCGAAGTCCGCGACGGCCGGTCTTGGATAGTCGAGGGGAAGATCCAGAAGCGGGGCCTCTCCCGAAGGGAAGACGTTTTTCCAGTAGGTTTTCTGGTCGTCGAGTGTGCCCTGCTGGAGTTGCCTTTCGAGCTCATCCTGAGCGTGGCGACATTGCCTCGGGACCGGTGGCAGGGAATGTCCGTCGTAAAGGGTGGCAAATTCCTGGAGGATGATGTTCATGGAGAGCCCGTCTGCCGCGAGGTGATGGGCATCGATGAGGAGGTATGCCTTTTTCGCGTCGACGCGGGCAATACCGACCCGGATCAAGGGAGGCTCTGAAAGGTCGAAGGAGCGAATGAAGTTGCGCAGCAGTTCATCCGGCGGGGTGGCTCCGGCGTCGATTTGTTCCACGAAGAACCGGGGTTCCTCGATGATGAACTGGGTGGGCTGGTCGCCGATCATCACGAATGCGGTTCGCAGGCTTTCGTGGCGGCGGATCACTTGCTGGAATCCATCCTGCAGGCGGAAGAAGTCGAGGGGACCTTCGATTTCCCATACGCCGCTGAGGTGGTAGGGCATTTCGGCTCCCTCCCTTTGGTGAAGCGCGAAAAGCCGCTGCTGAACCGATGACATCGGGATGCAGCGCCGCTGGGGTTGGGTTGACAGACGCAGGGCAAACCCACCCTCGCGCATCTCCCGAACGCTTTCCTTTACGGCCTGAATGATGGCCCGGACATCAGCGTCGGTATGTTGGGTGGAAAGGCAGTCGATCCTTTGCTCCCAAGTGTAGATGCCCTTGTCAAGGAGGGTGTAGTGGAAGACCTCCTGTTCGAAAAGACCGGAAAGGGATTCGATGCGGAACTGGGATCCAAAGTTGGTGATGCGCAGGCTGACGCCTTCGGCTTCGAAGAAATGGGTGAGTTCACGGACCATGGCATCGGTCCGCCGCGCCACGTCTTTCTGGAGGGTGTCTCCGCATTCGAGCATCCGGTCGAGGACCGCGTTGGATGCGGCCAGGGCAATCGGGTGGCGGTTGTGAGTGCCCCCGGTGAAGATGGTGTTTCCGCTCGGATGGCTGTCGTCCCCGAATTGCCATGTCCCGCCATCGATCCGGTCAAGGTAGCGCGCTCTTCCGGCAATCGCGCTGAGGGGCATGCCGCCCCCAACGATTTTGCCGTAGGTCACAATGTCGGCTTGAATTCCGAACCAATGCTGGGATCCGCCCGGGTGGATGCGGAACCCGTTGATCATCTCGTCAAAGATGA
>JAFGAQ010000302.1 GCA_016933595.1 Opitutales bacterium
ACACGCTGCACCATGTGCCGGTCACTGAGCACCTCCAAATCATCCGGAACGTCATCCCATCCTTCCAATTTGGTTACAAGAACCATACTCACTTTCGGCGAATTCGGTCGGCACGACTGCATCACCGTTCTGCAATCCTCCACGACCCTGAACCGTCCAAGCGTTGGACTCATCGATCCATGATTGAGCTTGGCATATTGCAGAATGTTATCGATCAAAGCCAACATCCTTTCGCCTGAGTCCCGTATACTCTTGAGGTAGTCCTTTTGTTCGGGATCCACCACCATATCCATCATGAGGCTTGTAAAGCCGAGGATCGGATTCAGAGGGGTCCGCATCTCATGGCTCATGATCGAAAGGAATTCATCCTTCGCCTTATTCGCGCAATCCGCCAGCTCCTTGGCAATGATTAAATCCCTCAACGCTTTGGCCTTCTGTTGCTCAAGCTCGAGACGGTAAAACGCAAAGGCCAGATCATTTCCCACCTCCTTGAAGAGGCCCACCTCCTCATCTGACATCTTGTGATAGGGACAGGTTGAAACAGAAAGGAACCCGTAGGTCTTTTCACCGAATATGAGCGGCATATTCAGGCAGGCGTAGTCCTCACACAATCCAGAATGCGGGCAATGCTCGCAACAATCCGACCGCACTGCACGAACCGAAACATCCCCCTTTGCAACCGCATCGATCATGCATTGGGTCTGATTTCCATCCGCAATCCATTCGCGGAAGGACGCATCCAAATCCGGCATTTCCCAGAAATAGGAAAGCCTGCCATCGCCGTCACGCGTGGAAATCCAAGCCCGCCGATATCCACGGTCGCGAACCAGGATCGTGCAGGCCTGCCTGACCAACGCACTCACATCGGTCTCTTGGGTGATGAGCTGATTAACCTCCCTTACTGAGTTGAGAATGGTGTTCAGCCTGCGAAGCTGCTCCTCCGCCTGTTTCACAGGACTCAAGTCAATATCCAGGCAATAACACTCCAAGCGATCCCCCACACGGATCATCGCGGGATGAGTGTAAACCCATCGTTCCGATGTATCCTTGCGCATCAGCTTTAGTTCAAATGGTGGCGGAATCACCCCGGATGATGCCGCCTCCTCGATACTCTCCCGAACCTCGCTTCTTACTTCTTCCGGAATCAGCTTCTCGATGTAATCCTGGCCGATCATTTCCTCCGGCGTATATCCGAACATATTCTCGCTCGCCTTGTTCCAGTAAAACACCGTGCCATCGGGATAAAAGCCGCGGATGCTGATGGACGACAAATCACTCAACAGCTTGCGGAACCGCTCGTCCATCTCCCGCAGGTTTTGTTCGCGGCGCCGCCTTTCTGAAATGTCAACCGAAAAGGCGAACGATACCTCCTCTCCCTCGAAACGTGCATGGATCAACGTGATCTCGACCGGAAACTCCTCACCTCCCTTGCGCTGATGGACGGACTCGAAAACCACATGACCCCGGGCCCTAAGCGTCTTCCCATATTCTGCCATCTTTTCCAGATCAAACAACGGATCGATGTCACTGAGATTCCTCTCCATCATCTCATCTCTCGAATAGCCCAGATTCCGGGCCGCATGATCATTGACATAGGTAATGGTTCCGTCGGGATCGATTTGGAAGATCGAGATCTGGGATTGATCCAAGGCAAACTTGGTCTTGGCCATCGCCAATTCAGCTTCCCTGAAAGACGTGATGTCCGAATAGGTTCCCGTAATGCGCATGGGTAGACCCTGCTGGTCCCGGTTCACCACCATCCCCTTACTCCGGATCCAACACCAGGATCCATCCTCCCGCCGCATCCGGTATACTGCTTCCATTCGATCCCTCTCGCCTTTCCGAAGGGTATCCAGTTCACGGCGAAGCCCATCCCGATCGACAGGATGAATCCTCTCCCAAAACGCAGCTTCGCCAATCGTATTGTCGGAAAGCCTCAATCCAAGAATGTGAAGCACACGATTGTTGAAATACAACGAACCACGCTCCAGATCATAGTCCCATATACCATCCTGAGAAGCCTCAATCGCCTGATTGAGGCGGCGCTCACTCAATTCAACTGCCCGTCGGGACGTCTCCTGCTCGCTTACATCCCGGAACACCAGAATCACCCCATGCACCGTCCCCTCCTCATCCATGATGGGGGCCGCACTATCCGCGATCGACAGTTTTGGACCTTCACGCGGAATCAGCAGGGTATGGTTTGCCAAACCCACGGTTACACCGGATCGCAAAACCTTCGACACAGGGTTATCCACCGGTTTTCCATTTTCCGATGAGATGATCCGGAAAACATCTCCCAACAGTTTACCCCTGGAATCCTGATCCTGATAGCCTGTCATGGATTCGGCAACGGGGTTCATCCATGTGATCCG
>JAFGAQ010000303.1 GCA_016933595.1 Opitutales bacterium
AATACAACACCCGCCATAGGCGCTAGCACGGCCTCAGCAATCATGATACATCTCACTGTTTTGCAGGCTTTTACACAACACCGTTGCGCCACCAAGATAAAAGGTTTGACCCCCTGAACGGATAGATCGAACCAGAGCTTCAACCCGCGACTCAACAGAACCCAGCCAGCCAACTGCGCCCACGCGCCCACCCCGGCGATCCAGTAAACCCATGCATCCGGACGCATCCACAGCACAGAATGGGCATACCCGCCCACACATCCGACAACCATCCCAACCAACGCCCACCGCATCTGGAGACCGGGCAAGTATCCCGCTTCGCTTGCCCGATCCAGCGCAAAGGCAATGAGCATGAACAGAAACCATCCGTTGTATTGAAAATGGAGGTAGAAGTAGATCGCATTGCGATACCACGCGCTGTCCCCCAGCCCCGCTGCCTTGATTGGGCCTAGAGCCAGCGGACCCAATGCCGACAGCATCATGAAGCACAACGCGAACTTCATCCACAGTCCAGCCGCAGACCCGACCCGATTGGCCATCATGAGCCGGATCGCATATACAAATCCGGCGACCAAATGCAGCGTCGACACCACGATGCTGAGCACCCCATATCCTTTCAGCGGAAACGACACCACCATTACCACCATCGGCACTTGCGTCACCCAAAACAGCCTCCGGAAAAACCGCCGGTCCGGCTCTTTTGCAAACGCGGCCACTCCAAAGATGAACAGGGCATTGAATACCCAACCCAAAAAGCCCGTATGGGAGTGCCCGTGAAGCATGTTTCCATAGTTCAGCCCCGGTATCGGCCACACCATATGCCACCGCATCATCCACCCCATCAGCGCCGTAACACACAGGAACAACCATGCCACCACCATCCCCGATCTCCCCCAACCGATTTGGGAAGCCACCTCACTCAATCCAAAGCGAGTGCGATCATCTGCCTGATCCGCTTGTCCATTCTGTTCGGTTCTGTGTCCCATCCGGTTTGGTCTCCCGACCACACCCTAACCGATTCCTCATCCCGATTCCTTGATCTGCATCAACCCCCAAGCGAATCCATACACGAAAAAAAAGGACCACTCCCGAATGAAGCCGCCTGAAAACCCCATGATACTCGAAACCCTTTCGCAACGGAACGATGGAAAACCAAACCCGTTTCTCCCAATCCCGAAGCCATTCACAACGGAGTGGGAACCATTCCTTGCGGATCACCTTTTCAGGAGAGACCTTGGGCGCGGCAAAGCCCCTCATACAAAGGACATTCTTTTTGCAGCGACTCGTGGTTACCGACTGCAAGGATCTGACCTTTTTCCATCACGACAATCCGGTCGGAGTCGACAACCGTCGACAAACGGTGGGCCACAATGATAGAGGTTCTTCCTTTCAGCAGGCGGTTGAGCGCCTCTTTGACATGCTGTTCCGATTTCGCATCAAGGGCGCTGGTGGGTTCGTCCAAGAGAAGAATGGCAGGGTCTTTCAGAAAGGCCCGGGCAATAGCCAGGCGTTGCTTCTGCCCACCGGAGAGCCGGGCACCCCGTTCGCCAAGTTCCGTGGCCAAACCGCTGGGAAACTCACGGACGAAACCGGCGGCATTGGCCGCTTCAAGCGCAGCCCAACAGTCTTTCTCGGATGCATCGGGTTTGGCCAATAACAGATTGTCCTTGATACTGCCCGCAAAAAAGAGGCTTTCCTGCATCACCATCCCCAAACGGGAACGCAAATCACCCTGTTTCACATCGCGGATGTCGATCCCATCCAAAAAAATCGCGCCTTCATCGGGATCGTAGAAACGCATCGCCAACATCAACAGAGAGGTTTTTCCCGCGCCGCTTGGGCCGACAATCGCGACCTTTTCCCCTTCCGGGATGGTCAGGTGGATATTCCGCAGAACCGGACCTTCCTCCTCGCCTAATCCGAAAACAGGGTATTTGAAAGCGACATCCCGAAACTCCAGATGCCCCCGGACTTCGTCCAAAGCAAGCGGCTGGTCACGGTCCACTACCATCGGAGACTCCCGGAAGAAGGCAATCACGCGGTCCAGAGACGCGATCGTTGCCATGAGAGCGGAAAAAGCCATCACCAATCCCGTGGCCAACCCACCCAACTGAAGCCAATACCCCCAGAAAGCCACCAGATCACCGGTTCGCAGGTTTCCCTCCGAGATCCACAAAGCCCCCACAAAGAGAATCGCCAACGGGGCAACAAACCGGGTCAGGGTCTGCATGAAGTCAGTGAACAAGTTCTGCAGCCAGGTCAACCGCTCGCGGCTATGCAGCAGGTCATCGCTCATCCGGCTTACCCGCTGCTCCGCATGGTCCTCCCGTGAAAACGCCTTCAGAAGCCCGTAGAGCCCGACATACTCTGTGATCGTGGCCGAAACCTGACCGGAAGCATCGCGCACCTCGCGGTTCCAACGCTTGAGGGAAGGCATGGCCCATGCAGTGATCGATGAAACCAACACGAGCATCACCAGCGCGATAACAGCCAGCTCAACGTTGATCAGGAACATCATGGTGAAGCTGTAGATGATCATACCCGGGCCCCACACCAGAATGAAAGACAGCATCCCGGCCGAGCCACAGATCGTCTCAATATCCCCGTTCAACCGGGCATTGATCTCACCGACCTGAAAACGTTGAAAGAAGTCCACCGACAGCCGCTGCACGTGCCGGTACAGCTCGACCTGAAGGTTCCGGCAGAAGCGCATCACCGACACAAAAAAGAACACGTGAAAGAAATACGCGGCCGGTAGAAACAAAACCAATAGCACCACGCCCGCTCCGATCGTCCAGCCCAACTGCTCACGCACAAACAACGCCGCATCGGATTCGATCGAGTTGATCACAAACCGGAAGAATACCGGCACCGCACATTGGGCAGCAGCGTCCACCATGCCAAGAACAAAACCGAAAACAAACAGCAACCGGCTGCCCTTCAGGAAACGGTTGATATCACCCCAGGAAAAGCGGATGTTTTGTTTGCGGCTCATTTAGTGATCGTTTTCCCGGAAGCCAATCGCCAAGTCACTCACTGACAGACAGATAAGCTCTGATCCATCCGGGTATCCCGAACGGCCCCAGCCCACTAATGCGACTAACGGGTTCACTCTCTCAGCACGATTGATCGGAAAGGGCTTGTCAAGAGTGCCACGCAATGGGAAATATTCACCCTGTTGCACCGCAGTTTTCTCCGCTCGATGGAGATGCCCACGGCCAATACAAAAAAACGATGATGGCGGATATTCAGCAGGTTGAAGCACGTGTGGTGCTTGAAGTCAGCCTTTCCAAGCTGAGGGCGAACTATCGTAAAGTGGCACGGGCAGTTGCACCACTGCAGGTGATGGCCATTCTCAAAGCAAATGCCTACGGACTCGGTGTAAGACCGATCGCGCAAGCGTTGCGACAGGAGGGGGTGTTGTGGTTTGGAGTTGCCGAGTTGCGGGAAGCGGTTGAGATCGCGGACATCGGGGCCCGTATCCTGTTGCTGGGCAGTGTGCTTCCAGATGAAATCCCCGCAGCGATTGCCCACGACTTCACGCTTCCGGTTTCCGATCTGGCTAGCGCGCGCCTCATCGATGCGGAAGCCAAACGCCAGGGCAAAATCGCCAAGGGGCACCTTGCCATCGATTCCGGAATGGGCAGACTCGGGATTCCAATCGCGGCCGCAGCCACTTACATTCCTGAAATCGCCGGACTCGAAAACCTGAAGTGCGAGGGAATCTATTCGCATTTCCCATTTGCCTATGGCGATTCGGACTTCTCCAACCATCAGGTTACCGCGCTGCTGCATCTGATGGATGGCCTCGAGCAAAAAGGCATCCGCTTCGCACACGCGCACATTGCCAATAGCGACGGGATTCACAACATCGATGCATCCCGCCGTCCTCCCTTCACGATTGCCCGCACCGGGATTAACCTGTATGGCTGTTTTGACCTCGAAGGGCGCCAGACGCTGCCCCTCGAACCGGTACTTTCGCTGCGTTCGCGCCTCGTTGCGATACGCGATCTCCCATGGGGAGCTTCGATCGGCTATGGGCGCACCCACACACTGAAAAAGCCAACGCGGGTTGGCACAGTGGCGATCGGTTACGCCGATGGCTTGCCTCTCCAATTGAGCGACTGCGGCCATCTTTCGATCCGGGGAAAGGATTGCCCCATACTCGGCCGCATCTCGATGGACTACACCACCATCTCACTTGACGCCATTCCCGAGGCACAAATCGGCGACGCGGTGGTTTGCCTGGACGATGCACTGCAAGTCGGGGACTGGGCCAAAGCAAAAGGAACCATCCCCTACGAGATCATCTGTTCAATCGGAAACCGGGTGAAGCGGGTCTATGTTGAGTAGCCTATACCCGGACACCAAGCCTATCCTATTGAATCCGGAGGCCTTCACGGCGTAAGCGCCCGAAAACCACTACGCTTAAGCATGCGACGACAATTCCCGCTCCATGCGTTGCAAACCCTCATCCAGCATGGCCCGGGGACAGCCGAAGTTCAACCTAAGGAATCCGCGCTGACCAAACTGAACACCGTCTGACAAACCAACCCCCCTTTTCTCAAACGCAAGGCAGGCATCCGCGACATCCATGCCCCGGACATCCAACCAGGCGAGATAAGTCGCATCCATTGGCCTGAGCCGTATCTGAGAATAGCGACCCAACACCTGATAGACCCGATTCCGGTTACCCTCGAGGTACGCCAGCAAGCGTTGCCTCCATGCCTCACCGAAACGATATGCCGCCTCACATCCCGCATAGCCAAACAGATTGATCTCCGTGATGATCCCACGGGCTTCACGCTTGTAGCGATTCCGCAGCGATTCATCGGGAATAACAAGGTAGGCACAAGCCAATCCCGCCAGATTATAGGTTTTGCTGGGCGACATCAGGATGATCGTGCGTTTCAGCACTTCGGAGGGCAGGGTTCCTGCGGAAACATGTCGGCTCTCACCCAATTGGAGGTCACAATGAATCTCATCTGAGCACAGAATCAGGTTGTGCTTCAAACAAAACGCTCCGATCTGCGCGAGCTCAGCCTTGGAAAAGGCCTTACCAACCGGATTCTGGGGATGACTGAGCAAAAACAAACGGGTGCGCGGGGTCACCGTGGATTCCATGAGATCCCAATCGATTTCCCAACCGGAATCATCCGCCCTCGGCAAAAGCGGCACCGTCAGCAACTCGCGTTCCGCGTATCCCGGAGCCGTCAGAAATGGAGGATACGATGGCACAAAGGTCATCACGCCGTCCCCCTTTTCCGCGAAAGCCCGGCACGCGAGATTCAGCGACGGCACCAAACCGGGGCTCCACACCAGCCAGTCCGGGGAAATGGTGAAGCCATGTTGGCGTTCGAGGTATTCGCAGACGGCGCAAACCGTTGACTCCGGTGGAATCGTGTACCCAAACACACCGTGGGATACCCTCTCGCGCAAAGCTGCCAACACCTCTGGCGGAGACTCAAAATCCATGTCCGCTACCCAAAACGGAAGCACGTCCATTCCCTTGAAACGATCCCACTTCAAACTACCGGTTCCATGCCGGTTGATCTCCTTGTCGAACTCCATGGGGTTTCAATGGAGTCGATTGTCGGAATATCTCAAGCGCAAAAAAACCGGTGGAGGATCGGGCAGCCCAATCTTCCACCGGCAAATTGAATCCAATGCAACCGATCAGGACTTCGGTTTGTAGACCGACAACAGGGTTTCCGCAATGTCGGATGGGGTGGGCGCAACCGCGATACCAGCCGCCTTGAGCGCGGCAATCTTGGAATCCGCGCCTCCACTGCTACCGGACACGATCGCACCGGCATGGCCCATTCGCCTTCCCGCAGGAGCGGTTGTGCCAGCAATGAATGCGGCGACCGGCTTGCGCACATGATCGCGGACATAGGCGGCGGCCTGCTCTTCGGCTGACCCACCGATCTCACCGATCATCACAATCGCTTCGGTTTCCGGATCCTCGTTGAACATCCTGAGCACATCCAAATGGCTCGTCCCATTGATCGGATCTCCCCCAATCCCCACGCAGGTGGATTGCCCATAACCCCGGACCGTCAACTGATACATGGCCTCATAGGTCAAGGTTCCGGAACGACTCACCACCCCAATCTTCCCGGGTTTGGCGATGTATCCCGGCATGATCCCGATATTGCACTGTCCCGGAGTCATGATACCGGGACAATTCGGGCCAATCAAACGGGACTGGCTAGCCTTCAAAGCACGCTTCACAATCGCCATGTCCTTGACCGGAATCCCTTCCGTGATGCAGATGATCAGTTGGATTCCCGCATCAATTGCCTCCAGAATACCGTCCGCCGCAAATGGAGGTGGAACGAATATCACAGATGTGTTGGCGCCTTCTTTCTCAACCGCCTCATGCACGGTGTTGAACACCGGAATCTTGTTGTCGAACAACTGACCGCCTTTTCCCGGAGTAACGGCCCCTACATAACGCGTGCCGTATGCAATGTTGTTCAGCGCATGCTTGGATCCGGCCTTACCGGTGATTCCCTGTCCTACCACTCGGGTTTCGCTGTTTACCAGAATACTCATAATGCTCTTTTCCTTTTCGATTGGGTGATCTGGTTAAACTCAAGCCTCCTGAGCTTTCACACGTTCCACAATTTTCCGTGCCGCGTCACTCAGACTGTCGGCTGAATCATGGACAAGACCACTTTCTTTGAGGATCTGCTTGCCCTCATTCACCTCACTCCCTTCCAAACGGATGACAAGGGGAATCGAAATTCCCACTGCCTTGGCTGCTGCAGTCACGCCCTTAGCAATCGTGGCACAACTCATAATACCGCCGAAGATATTGACCAAAATTCCCTTCACCTTCTTGTCGGAGAGGATGATCCTGAAGGCCTCCGTCACTTGCTCGGTAGTGGCACCACCGCCAACATCCAGGAAGTTCGACGGATTACCCCCGAAATGCTTGATGATGTCCATCGTCGCCATCGCAAGGCCGGCCCCATTGACCAGACAGGCGATGTTGCCGTCCAACGCGATATAGCTAAGCCCCCACTTGGAAGCCTCAATCTCGCGGGGATCCTCCTCGTTCAGGTCGCGCAACGCCACGATCTCAGGATG
>JAFGAQ010000039.1 GCA_016933595.1 Opitutales bacterium
CCCCAGTTCATGATCATTGAGCGCTATTCCCACGTGATGCACATCGTTTCACAGGTACTCGGAGTGCTTGACGACGACAAGTCGGCGTTTGATCTCCTCAGAGCGACTTTCCCGGCCGGTACAGTCAGTGGAGCACCAAAGGTGAGGGCCATGCAGATCATTTCGGATCTGGAGAATGCGCAACGGGGAGTCTATTCCGGCGCATTGGGCTACTTCTCCTTTGACGGAAACCATGATTCCTGCATCGCCATCCGCACCGCTGTTATCAAGAACGGCCGCATCCACTTCCAATCCGGAGCGGGAATTGTGGCGGACTCCAAACCGGAAAACGAATACGAGGAAACGCTGAATAAAGCCAAAGGAATGCTCAGAGCCGTGCAACAATCTTTGGCATTCGATCGTTGAGGCAGTCATGACAGGTCAAATCCAGATGCATATTGTACTTGATAACGGTGCCTTATCGCCGTAAGCACTTTTCCTAATCTAATCCTCCAACCACCATCGCTTCACCATGCCTACAAGAACAGCTAACACGGAGAAAAAAACAGGCTCCCCATCGGAAGCCCAGTCCAACGATTCCAGAAGCGCGCTTTCCAAAGTGGCAGAAACCGAACTGACGGGCATGGCTGAACGCATCAGTGTATCCCGCAATATTGGACCCTCGCGCAGTGCGTTTGGGGATGCTTTTGCCGACGAAGAGGTGGACGTCAAGACGCTGCCCAACTCGGAAAAGAGTTCGATCAAAATTTACCTTCAGGAGATTGCCAAAACCCCACTGCTCACCCATGAGCAAGAGGTATCGCTGGCGTCCCGCATCCGCAAGGGAGACCAGGAGGCCCGCAATCAAATGATTTCGGCAAATCTCCGTTTGGTGGTCAAGATCGCATATGACTACAACCACTTCGGGCTTCCGCTACTGGATTTGATTAGCGAAGGTAATATCGGATTAATCAAAGCCGTTGAACGCTTTGACCCCGAAAAGGGGGGGAAACTGAGCACCTATGCCGCATGGTGGATCAAGCAATCGATCAAGCGTGCCCTGGCCAATCAGAGCAAAACAATCCGTTTGCCCGTCCACCTGGTGGATAAGATTGCCAACATGAGACGGATCACGCAACGCCTCACTGAAGAGCTGGGCCGCGAACCGGCCGACGATGAAATCGCCATCGAAATGGGCATACCGGTGAACAAAGTAGCTCACCTGAAAAGCGTGAGCGTGAGGCCAGCATCACTCGACGCACCGATCGGGGATGACGAGGACACCGAGTATGGAGATCTGGTAGGCGACGAAAACGCCATCAATCCATTCGACAAGCTGCGTAGCAAGACGCTTCTGAACGACATGAATCAAATGCTGGATTCCATCGATCCCAGAGAGGCCGAAATCATTCGGATGCGCTTTGGTCTGGATGGGGAAAAACCACGGACCCTCGAAGAGGTGGGCCAAGCTTTTGACATCACCCGCGAACGGGTACGCCAGCTTCAAAACATGGCGATATCCCGCATGAGGAAAATCATGACCTCGAACGAGCGGCAACGCACACTGGAAGAGGTAAAGCAAGAGGAGATGGAGCGAAAGCGCATGGAAGTGCTTCACGAGTTCTTCGAAAGCAAACGCAACAAATCGGATTCCTGATCCCAGGATTGCAGGGGTTCAGGGGTTTGGATTCAGCGCATTCCAAACCGATGCTGCCGCGATGACCGCGGTGTCGGAACGCATGACGCGCGCACCCATGGAACACATTATGAATCCGGCCGATCGGAGTAACCCTCGCTCGTTGGAGTTCCAACCGCGTTCGGGACCAATGGCAATCGTTACTCCGGTTGCAGCGCCACCCTGAACAAGCGCCTGCATGTAAGGTTGCTCGGCTTCATACAAATCGAGAGCGATCCGGCAAAACGGCGAGTAAACCCGTGACAGCGCGGTCTCAAGGCTATCCGCCAGGGATACATCGGGGAAACGCGGATTGAAGGACTGTTCCACCCCCTCCCGAAGTTGAGCGGTCCATTCACCGGTCTTCCAAAGGCTGCTGGTGGCATAACCGCTTTCTCCCTTCCTACCCACAAAGAAACAGGCTTTCCGGATTCCCATGGTGGGCAGGTCCCGCAGAATCCTCCGGGCAGATTGGGGACGTGGCAACCCGATGATCATTTCCACCGGAGCCAATGCATCCGCTTCCGGAAGAGACCAATCCACCCGAAGCTGAAGGGCCCCATCCGGGAGCTCAAAAGGCCTGGCTTTCCCCATACGCCCATCACGGAGCCCAACAAAAAAAGAGTCCTTTCCGTCCCGCATCAGGACATCGAGGATATGTCGAGTCCTGCGATCTTCGGCATCGAGCGTCTGACAGGGGTTGTCGTTTTCGAGTAAGATCAGGTTCATAGGGAAGCAAGTCGGAGCAAAGGATTGAATTCAGAGATGGTGCAAGGATCCGGAATACAAAATTCCCGAAACCCGAAGGGCATATCAGGCGTATATTTGAATAGATGAGCACGGTTGTGCGTCAATACTCCTATCTGAAGCATTCATTCTCATACCGACCGAATCTGAAACCGATCTTGTCATGAAAAACTCAGCAAAATCCTACCGCCAACAAATCGGCATCCTTTTGATTGCAGGCGTGCTCTTCTCATCCGGGTGTGCATCCTCGGGCCCGAACGCCCAAGCCGGAGCAACAGTTGGAGCTTTGAGTGGGGCCGTATTGGGAGCTGTGATCGGCAATAACACCGGACACGGCTACGATGGCCAAGCTGGAGACGGAGCCCTGATTGGGGCCGCCGCCGGAGCTTTGATAGGCGGAGCAATTGGCGCAGAACAGGACCGGGAAGATGCCCGGTTTGCACAGCAACGGGCATACGAACGCGAGCAACAGCGCGAATTGGCAAGAGCAAGAGCGGAAGAAGCCCGGGCAAGGGAGGAATACGAACGCGCACTCGCGGTCCAACGTGGGGCGATTCTTTCCGAAACACAGATTGAGTCAGCTGAACGTCGGGCTGCCGAAGCCGAAGCCCGCCTTGAAGAATTGAGAAAACAACGTCTCGAAGCCTCCCATAAGATGCGCAGGCTGGACGATGCGGAGGCACGTTTGGCAAGAGCACAGGAGGAAATCCGCCGACTGGAAGCTGAAATGGGAGGAATCCTTCCCTCCTCTGGTGAATCAACCTATTGAGCATTCGATGCCGAATTAGGCGAAGTTGAGTTGGAAAAACCAAAGCTATGGGGTCGAATTCTTTCGCAAAACCCACATTAGCATTTGATCCACATCCGCCGCATCACACACTGTAGACAAACTCCAAGGCCCGCAAAAGCACAGCATTTCTTTCCTATGAAAGCTTTGATCCGATTTCTCCCGCTTTCCATTGTCCTGATCCTCATGACGGCATGTCAGCCCAGATATGCGTTTGAAGTGGACAGTATCGCTGCGGGGGAACTGAACACGGGTGCGTCATTTGTGATCGTGAGTGCCAATCCCGACATCCGGGAGAATGATCTCCGCTTCATCGAAGCTGCAAACTACATCCAGCTGGCCATGGAAGGGATGGGCTGTTTCCAAGCCCCATCCGCAGCAAGCGCGGATATGATCATCGAACTCGATTTCTTCCTTGGGGAGCCGCGCGATTCCCTCACGGTCCGACCCCATCCTGAAACCTATTGGACCCCGGGCCGTCATTATTCGGTTGAGGTTCCCGTCCGCAACAAGGAAGGGCGCATCATTGGATACAGCCGCAAGGTATATCACGAACCGTCACAGCAATACACGCACTGGGAGGACCGGGTGGAAACCACCACCCTTTTCGAAAAGAGCCTGACACTCACCGCTTATGACAACCGGATGGGCGCGGCAGTAAAAGACCCGGTTCAACTGTGGAGTGTTACCGTTGTCAACACCGACCCATCGAATGATCTGCGTCATTACCTCCCATTTATGGCAGCTGCCGCCCTTCCCTACATCGGATTCGACACCGGAAGAAAGACCGTGGTAGTCGTGTCGGAGGAAGATCTTGAGGTGGCATTCGGTCCCACATCAACCCGCTGACCCTTAAAACGATGGAATCCGGAAGCCATCCCGTAGACGGATCCGATCCGATTCCGTATGCTGCCCAATCGATCACGGAATCGGATATCGAATTTGTCAAAAAGGCTCTGACCTCCCCTTCGATCACCCGGGGAAAATGGGTTGAGTCTTTTGAATCGGCCATAGCCACTGAATGTGGAGCTCCTCACGCAATAGCGGTTTCTAACGGAACCGTTGCGCTCTATCTTGCCATGCTTGCTCTCGGAGCAGGTCCGCACACGCACGCGATTTGCCCGGCCGTCACTTTCCTGGCAACTGCCAACGCATTCCTGATGTGTGGTTCCCGCTTGCACTACGCAGATGTGGATCCAAAAAGCGCTTTGATTGACACAGGCAAACTGGAAGCCCAAATCAGCGGGATCCGGGAATCCCACCCTCACGCCAACATCATGCTCGCGTCGGTATCGTTTGCAGGCGACGCGCGTCATTTGCCTGAAATCGACAGAATCTGCAAGAAATACGGGGTGATCCACATTGAGGATGCCGCACACAGCCTCGGGGGCACCTACAAGAACCTTTCATCCGAAACATTCATGAGCGGATCCTGCAAGCACAGTGATGCCGCAATTCTGTCTTTCCATCCGGCAAAACACATCACGACGGGAGAGGGAGGGATGATCCTGGTGCGCGACAGCGCAATTGCCAGGCAGGTCAGGCGATTGAGGAACCATGGTTTTCTTGGGGATGATCCCCGACCTGCGGAACTGGAGGAACCGTGGGCCTATTGCCAAATCGAGTTGGGGATCAACGCATGGATGACGGATATTCAAGCTGCCTTGGGCCTTTCGCAGCTCAGTCGTCTTCATTCCAACCTGAATCGAAGGAGACAACTGGCAGCATGGTATGCTGAAAGACTCGCTGCCCGCCCATTCAGTGATTCCATCTGCGTTCTGCCCTATGATATCCACCACGCCTACCATCTGGCGCTGATTCAATGGAAGTCGTCCGCCCTGAGGCGGTTGGCTTACGAACATCTCCATCGCAAAGGAATCCGGGTTCAAATTCACTATGTTCCCCTCTATCGACAACCCCTGCAGCGCCAACGGGCCGTATCCTGTGCGCCATTGCCGGGGGCGGAATCCTACTATGCCGGATGCATGTCCCTACCCTTGTATCCATCCATCTCCGATGCTGCTTTCGACCGGGTTATGGATTCCCTGCATGATTTTTGTGCTCGACAAACTTCGGGCTAGAACCGGATCGGTCCTCGTCCGGATTGGTGTTTTTTCCAAACAGAATCCGACCGGCAAGCGCCATCAGCAGGATGAGAAGCAGCACGCTCAATGCTTGACGCTCCGATCGGGTTAACCGCATCAGCATGGCTTCATCCTCCTCCTCTCTCCTCGAACGGTGGCTGATAGCGAATCCCGGGGGTTGGACGCAGCATGCCTTGAATGCATGACGGTTTTGCAGGAAAAAGACTCCACAGCCCTGTCAATCAGCGGATCCGAAATCCCGTTTTTTGTGGGCCCGGGAAACCTTAACGTATTTTTCAGCCCAATAACGCAGTGATTTGCGAGTATTCTCGTCGAGGGCTTTCACTACCTTGGCCGGCATCCCCATCACAAGGGAGCCCGGCGGGACGACGGTGCCTTTTGTCACAAGGGCACCGGCTCCCACAATGCTTTCTTCCCCAATTTGCGCACCATCCAAAACGATGGCGCGCATTCCGATCAGGCATGCGTCACCGATCTTGCACGCATGGATCATGGCTCCATGCCCAATCGTGACATATTCTCCGATCTCCACCGGCATATCATCCGCCAGATGAACAATCGTGCCATCCTGAATGTTGCTGCCCCGTCCAACCCGGATCTCCTCAATGTCACCCCGCAAAATCGCACCGGGCCAGACACTGGAGTCCTCGGCCAGCGTCACGGCACCCATCACAACGGCAGATGGAGCCACATAAGCGGATTCCGCGATCACGGGCTCGCGGGATAGAAACCGTTCAAGTCTTTCTTCAACTTCCATATGACACAGCTTAGATAAAGCTGGTGGCCACGGTCAATCCCGCCATCACAATCGAAACCATGCTCATGAGCTTGATCAGAATGTTGAGGCTTGGGCCGGATGTATCCTTAAATGGATCGCCCACCGTGTCACCGATCACGGCCGCCTTGTGGGCAGCAGATCCCTTTCCACCAAGGTGCCCTTCCTCAATGTACTTTTTCGCATTGTCCCATGCACCCCCGGAATTGGCCATGAAGATAGCCAAAACAAATCCGGCAGACAGCCCACCTGCAAGCAACCCGACCACCCCGGCTACGCCGAATACCATACCCGTCAAGACCGGAACAATGATCGCAAGCGAGGAGGGCAACATCATTTCCTTCTGGGCTCCTTTTGTGGAGATTTCCACACACTTGGCGTACTCCGGTTCCGCTTCTCCTTCCAGAATGCCTTTGATTTCGCTGAACTGACGGCGAACCTCATCCACCATACTTTGAGCTGCCCTTCCCACAGCCTGCATGGTGAGCCCGCAGAACACAAATGCCATCATGGACCCGATGAACAAACCAATCAGAACCTTGGGGTTCATCAGGTTGACCTCGAAATTGTCCACCAATGTGAGAATATCAAGGGCATGCGCGTCTTCCGAAGAGACGATCCGCTCGAGATTCGGAAACACATACTCTCCGGTCTTCGAAACAATGCGGGCAATCGCCATTTTCAACTCTTCCATGTAAGACGCAAGTAGGGCTAATGCCGTCAATGCGGCAGATCCAATTGCAAAACCCTTGCCGGTCGCAGCAGTGGTGTTTCCCAAGGCATCGAGCGCATCGGTCCGCTTGCGAACCTCCGGTCCCAAATGGCTCATTTCCGCGTTTCCACCGGCATTATCCGCGATCGGTCCATAGGCATCGGTGGCCAGCGTCAAACCGAGCGTCGAAAGCATCCCGACCGCAGCGATCCCAATGCCATACAATCCACCGGATAGATTCGCAAAACTCCATCCTGATGCGAACAAGAAGGCAAAGGTGATTCCCACAACGATCGCCAATACGGGAACTGCAGTGGAAAGAAACCCTGTTCCCATCCCGGATATGATGACAGTCGCCGGACCGGTTTGTGCGCTTTCCGCAATCTTACGTGTGGGAGCATACGCATGGGAAGTCGCATACTCCGTGGCATATCCGATGACGATACCGGTAATCAATCCGGTCACGATCGCACCCCATATGCCCCACATGTTGTCGATATCTAAAACATGGAGAACCCCTAGCGACCCAATCACGATCAACAGCGAACTCAAGTTGACCGCACGGGACAACGCAGCGCCCAACTGTTTCTGGCTGCCTTCCTGTCGAACCCGGACAATGAACACACCTGCGATCGAAAGCAGGGTTCCGAGGGCTCCAATGATCATGGGTGCAAGCACGGCTTTGAGCTGCATACCGGGCTGGGCAACATAAGCCGCGGCACCGAGGGAGGCCGTTGCCAAAATTGAACCGCAATAGGATTCATAGAGGTCTGCCCCCATGCCCGCCACATCACCCACGTTGTCGCCCACGTTGTCCGCAATTGTAGCCGGGTTTCTCGGATCATCCTCCGGGATGCCGGCTTCCACCTTACCCACCAAATCCGCACCCACATCTGCTGCTTTCGTGAAGATACCGCCGCCTACACGGGCAAACAAAGCCTGCAGAGAAGCCCCCATTCCGAAGGTGAGCATCGTTGTCGTGATGATGACCAGCTTCTGGCCGGGAATTCCATCGTCACCAATGAAATGGTTCAAAACCAGAAACCAGATTGAGATGTCGAGCAATGCGAGGCCAACCACCACAAGGCCCATCACAGCCCCACTCCTGAAAGCGACAACCAAAGCCGCATTGAGGGATTCCCGCGCAGCCGCAGCCGCCCGGTTGGATGCATAGGTTGCTGTCCGCATTCCAAAATACCCCGCCAACGCTGAAAAGAAACCGCCGCTCAGGAACGCGAAGGGCACCCAAGGGTTCTGGACATGAAGCACATAGGCCATGTAGGCAAAAACCAAAGCCAGAACGACAAACACCACCGCAACCACCCGATACTGCTGCCCCAGATAGGCCCGTGCCCCTGCCCGGACATGGGCGGCTATGCGCTGCATCGTCTCAGTCCCTTCATCCTTTGCCATCATCCACCGGAAAAACATGAAGGCAAAGAACAAGGCGAGGATTGCGCTCGCGGGTATCAGCCAGAAGATTGGTTCCATATTCATCATAAGCCTGAGAAGTGAGTTGTTGACCTAAATTGGATACTGAAAGATTCGTGCCATTTCGATTCAAAGCTGCGATTGAGCCGAACGCCACCATTCGTAGTGGGTCGTCTCCATGGCATCTTTCGGTGGCATCGGATAGTACAGCATCTGGTTACCTCCACCCACATAGAACCCCCGCCGGATCATGCGGAAGTGGATTTGCCTGCGGAAGAAGCGGTTAACCACTTTCACATCCTTGGTTCCCTTCCGCCAGACTGAGGCCAGACAATCTCTGAGATGGGCCAGATCCCCGTAGGGCAAATCATCTCCGTTTCCATTGATTGGGTCCCGCGCAAGATCATCCAATCTCAAATCGCAGAATACGATTCTATCCACTGAAACCGGCTGATTGCGGTCCGTGATGAAGCGGCTGAACCGACTCGGTGACAAGGAGCTCACCACCCTCGGCTGAACCGGCACGAATTCCTGATACAGATACAATCCGGAATCACTCTCTTCTTCATAGGCTCCTTGGTCCAACTGCAGCACCCGTCCATCGTCAGTGGTGACAAAAAGCGCCCCAAAAGCCTCAAGCGGAAGATGTTCCAGCACACGGTACACCCCGAGATAGGTCGATTTCCTCGGAGACCCGTCATCATGAGGACGGCACCGCTGAACCATCTCACGCACCGGCAAATAAGAGGAGTCAAAATCCGGATTGATCTCGAAGAAGACGGACTGCGAACTGGAGCGGTGATGAACTCCAACGGCTTGATACTTGCCGAATTCCTCCGGAGCAAGATGGGAGGCAACCAAAGCCTCCGGCAACAGGGTAAAGTAGAGGTGGGTATCCATAGCAACAAATGGCTTGATGCCATCCATGAAACTGTCCCACCTGCCTTCTGTCAAAAGCAAAAATGGCAAAGA
>JAFGAQ010000304.1 GCA_016933595.1 Opitutales bacterium
CGCAAGCCCTATTCAGTGGTGTTGTTTGATGAGATTGAGAAAGCCCATCCCGACGTCTTCAACGTCTTGCTCCAGGTCATGGATGACGGAAGGATAACCGATTCGCAGGGCCGCACGGTCGATTTTAAGAACACGATCATCATCATGACCTCGAACATCGGCAGTCGCTTCCTCCAGGAAGGCGTATCCGGTGGCGAAATCCCCGAGAGCGTCAGGGAGTCGGTCATGACCGAGCTGCGCCATGCGTTCCGGCCGGAGTTTCTGAACCGGATTGATGATGTGGTGCTCTTCAAGCCACTCACAATCGAGGAAATCGGCAAGATCACCGACCTGCTGCTTGAGGACATTAACCGCAGGCTTGTGGATCGCCGGATCCGTCTGGAACTCACCGACAAGGCCAAGCAGTGGGTGAGCGAACGCGGATATGATCCCGTCTACGGTGCCCGGCCGCTTCGCCGTTTTCTTCAGAAGCACGTCGAGACCGCTATCGCCCGGCTACTCATTTCGGGCGAACTCAGGGACGGGCAGACGATTCGTCTCGACGAGAAAGACGGCGTGTTCACCCATTCGTTGACCTGAGCGGACGTTTTCCACAGCGGAGAAGACTCTTGCTTTGCGGGTATTCCTGACCAAGGATCCGAAGCTTGAGGTCGCGGATATGGAATGCAGTTGTTTCCTATTGCATCGCCAGTATGGTGTATGCCCTGTTCTTGATCTTGGTGTTATTGGATCCCGAAGAAGCCGCTTACAAACCGGATAGGTGGCTTCTGGTTGCAGTCGTCATTAGCCCTATCCTGTTTCCGCTTCATCTCAGCATGATGGTCGGATACTCATTTCATGCATGGGGCGGAGAGGATGCGATCGGTTTTCAAGAAGGCATCGGTTTGATCTTATTCGTAGCTGCTTTTGTCTGGGTCTACCGTTGGATGGGAAGACGCACAGAGAAGGCGGATGAATGAGTCGACGGTCCATATGATCAATCGTTACTGGCAACCGCCAATGGGTTGACATGGGAAAAGGGTGGTGATTGACAAGCGGAGCAATCCCTGATTCCAAAACAACCTGTGACTGTGAACCTGCAAGCGCAACTGGAACAACTCGAAGCCGTGATTCTCGGCAG
>JAFGAQ010000305.1 GCA_016933595.1 Opitutales bacterium
ATGAGCAGCATCACCCATCCCGAAGTGAAAAAGAGGCTAAGCCTCAAGCACGATCACTTCAACCGCAATGGTCAAAGCAACAAAGCCTGGAGGAGAATTATACCGCTGAAAAAACGCAAAACCGTGCGGGCGTTTCGGAAACGCTCCAACGACTTACTCAAGTCCGAAACCGAACTTCTGGATGACAATGCAACCCGAAGGATGTTGTCCCTGAAGACACGGAAAGTGTTGGACTGGGTTTCGGTTCACTTGGGAGAGTGGCTCCAAAGGAAACAGCTAGCGCACCACAACAGCCTTGATCAGTGACCCATCACCGAGACACGCCTGCAAGCGCCTGAGAATATCGGCCTTCCGGAAGGCCAACTCCGATCGGAGAACCGGGTTTGTGGTCGTGATAACCAAGGTATCCTGACGCAAAATCTCCCTGGGTGAACAACGGTGCGCCAAATCCGGCCCGACTATTTCGCGCCAATGCGCGATGATCCGCTCCTCGATCCGGGGCTGCTTCAACCCCATGGAATCCATGCACCGCCCCAGCACATCTGAAAGCGGTTTCTCCCTCGGCTTGACGTGACCGAAAACGGATGACGCCGGCAAGCCCCTGAAGGCCCGGATCAGGTGTTGATACGCACCCAGATCGCCCGGGGAACGCACCGGAGTCGGGTTCGATCGCATGGGATCCACTGGCAGTTTTTTTTCCACTTCTTGGGCTTCCGGGTCGTTACATCACTCAACCGGGGGCATCCGTTGCACTCGGACCCAATTCCAACTGCCGATCGATTACTTCCATGAAAAAGGGAGGCGGTCGCATGGGGCGACCATCCCGATCAATGAACCCGTGAACGGTGAACCCGCTGGACACCAAAGTCCCCTCCCTGCTGATCTCGTATTCGATCCTGATTTTCGCCCGCGGACGTTCTCTCACAAAGGTATGGACCTCCAGGAGGTCGTCAAAGGTCGTCGAGCGGATATAGCGGACACCAAGTTCCAATAGGGGAAGCAGAAACCCCCTTTCCTCAAGATCGCGATAAGGGATACCAATCCGGTTCATCATGTCCACCCGCCCGCATTCGAACCAAGTCGCGTAATGACTGTGGTGGGCAAAACCCATCTGATCGGTTTCCGCGTAGCGAACATGCAAAGGTGTGACGGTGTGAATCATGGTATCGGGATTGCATTCGGGACAGTCCGGGTCATAAATATCGGCGTTTCCCCATAGCGTGGAGTCATCCTGAATCCTGTTTTCATTCTCATTTTGTTCCGCCGTATGGCAAGGCTCAAGAATCAAATACCGCAAACCCGAACCAATCCGACAACCGGAGCCCCGCGGGTCCATGCAGTCACCGCCACAATGCGGTGGTTGTCCTGCTGGATGGCCCACGTCGCACTGGTAATCGCAATTGGCGGAATCGCCGGAACACTGATTGCACCACTTGTCAAACTTGCCCTGACAGCTGATTGGGCTTGGAGTCTCACGTTTTCGAATGGGGCCCTGATCGGGATGAAATACGCCGGTCTGTGGGCGATGGGGATCGCCCTCATATGGTGCGTGATGCGCCACAACAAACGAGCAAAAGGTACGTCGACTCCATCCGGGCCGACCATCTGTGATCAAAAATGAACCATAACCGCACCGTTGTCTATTTTGTTGGGTTTCTCATCGGATGCATCCTGATCGGATGGATTGTCCATCTGCGCAACACACGGCGCGAAAAGGAGGCACAAATCTCTCAATGGATTGGCATCACACTCTCAGACCAGGATATACGGGAACTTGCTCCCGGATGGATTGAGATTGCAGAGCCACTCGCATCGGCCCGTTTGAAAAAGCAGGACGGTTCGATCGTCAAAGGAGTTTTTCTCCGACACCGGGAACTCAAGATACCACTCTGGGCTACGTCTGAAGCCACAGCAGACGGTTCAAGCGGCGAATGGGTTCTCCATTGGGGAAACCGCCTATTGGTCCATTCCCATCCCGGCATCAGTCCATCGCTCATGCAGGATGGCTTCAATCATGTCGGTACTCCCCTTATGGCTCCACAGCCTGAATCAATTCAAGCTCCCGTCTACGCGGTGGAATTTGAGACCGAAACGCTGTCGGATCTTCTCTCCACGGCGGAAATGTTGCAGTCCAAACAGCTCTATATCGCCGCTGTGGAATGGTACCCGATCGAAATCGACGGATCAACAGGGCTTCCCATTCTCGCGCCCCAATCCGAGTGACTTGTAAATCCGCAGGGTCGTATCCGAACGATTCAGCGTGTAGAAGTGAATGCCGCGGACCTTGTGATCCAGCAGATCGCTGACTTGCTCGGTGGCCCAATGCAATCCAATTTCCTGCACCCCGTCTTCACTCGTTGCACGGCTCAAAGCGCGCATGAGCTTGGCAGGGAAACGGGCCCCCAACGCCAATTCCGCCATACGCTTCATCCCTTTCAGGGACGTGATCGGCATGATTCCGGCCAAAACCGGCACCCAGATCCCAGCCAATTCGCAGCGCTCGCAAAAATCGTAGAAGTCCCGGTTATCAAAAAACAACTGAGTGCAAATGTAATCCGCACCGGCATCCACCTTCGCCTTCAGGTAGTCGATTTCCAACACGCGGTTCGGGCATTCAGGATGGCCTTCAGGAAAGCCGGCAACCCCGACTCCCATGTCGGGATACCTTGAACGCACGTAGGAGACAAGGTCACCAGCATGAGCAAAGCCGTCTTCAACAACCGGAAGCGAACCCATCCCCTTCGGAGGATCACCTCTGAGCGCCATCAGGTTTCCGATGCCGTTTTCCGTGTATCGATCGAGAATCGACTCCACTTCGGATCGCGTGTGACCAACCGTGGTCAAGTGGGGAACAATCGTCAGGCCGGTCTCCTTTTTCAGCCGGACCACAAGATCATGGGTGAGTTGACGGGTCCCTCCTCCCGCACCATAGGTAACACTCACAAATCCGGGATTCAATGGGCACAGCCTACCCATGCTCTCAAATAGCGCCTGGGATGCCTCTTCCGTGCGGGGAGGAAAAAACTCGAAACTGAAGCAGGTCTGTTGGCTGGCCAGAATACGGGCAATGTTCATGCCCGATCACCATTGCCCACTTGCAACCGCGCCGTCAACTTCTGAAATCAGGTTTTCAATGAAGGCCAACCAGGTGCTTCATTTGGAGAAATACCTCAGCGGCTTCCGCTTTCAGATCTTCCAGATCCGCTTGGGTTATCTCAAGATCAGTCAGCCATGGCTCAAGCGGCGGTTTCTCAATGCCGGCCAACCCGAAGTAGCGGTGTCTTTCACACCAACGAATCGAGTAATTGAGGCACTTCAATGCCACGCAAGCCTCAGGAACCCGCTCCGGGTGCAACTGATTGCGCACCACTTGCTCGATTTTTTCCGGAAAATGCCAAGACCGCAGAAGCGTGTAACCCGCCTCTGTGTAGTCCAGTCCCAAAATCTCCCGCTCCCAATAAGCCAAAGGCATATCTTTCTCCCATAGCAGAGACTCTCCCCTTGATTCTAGCACCTGATCCAAAACCAGCTTTCCGATCGGATGAACCACCCCCAAGGTGAAAAAGTAGCTCCTATCCTCATCTAAAAGATCTGCCAGGCATTCCATCGTACTCGCGACCGATGCGCACTCCGACCAAAAATCGATCGCACTGATCCCGTAAGCCCGCAGGTTGCGGTTGAATACTTGCCGCGACAAACTGATGCTGATCAACTTCATCACCTCCCTGAAACCGAGACGATGGATCGCATCCTCCAGGCTCGAGATTTCCGAATGCCCGCCGTAGAATGCGCTATTGCTGATCCGCATGATATCCGAAGTCAACGCGGTATCGGTCCGGATCACATCGACCAGATCGAGTTGGTTCGCATCGGGATCCCTCAGGATTTCGAACGCCTTGGATAACACTTCCGCACACGCATGGAGCGACTCGGTTTTGGCTACTGCCGTAAGCAGATCATCTTCGGTAGGTCTGGCCATCAATATGAAACGTTTGAGGTGTGTGACTTAACATGCTCTCTTTGCGGAAACTTCTCCGAAGGTGACACAATTCACAAACTGGAGTTCATTTCGCAAATGCGGCAGTTTTGATTGGGGTATGGAATCCGCTGTCAATGATTGACGCAATATTTACAAAACCAGTCTGTTTTACAACTAAAAATTGAGAGGGATCACAATTTTCGTATGACAATCCTCCCCATTCTCCATTCCGTTTTCATATTGGGTCGATCCACAAATCTTCACGCACCCGAAACCATGGTTACGCCCACATTATTTCACACGGATCATTGACAAAATTCCCGAATATGCGGCTCATCCCTATTCGGAAAGAACGGACCGACCTATAAGACTCCGGCATCCGCAGCGCGTAGTTTTCTGTCGCCCAAAAACTCCTCAATCGATGGGCATCATTCTTCGGCTGAAGATCTCCACATCGTAATCGGTCCATGGGGGCACATCGAAACCCGTGCTTTCCGGGGCCCGAATTATCTTAAAGCCGCTGACATCAGGAAAAGTAGGCATCTCAACCGCCGGAGCATTGCCTCCAAAATACATTCTCTTCAACTTCTCGCAGCCAAGAAACGCACCGTTTTCAATACTATTGACACTTCCCGGTATCCGAATGGACCGCAAAGCTTTACACTCCCCAAAAGCCATGTGACCAATAGTCGTGACACTGGAGGGGATGTTGATGCTTGTCAATTCATCGCAACCGCAAAAAGCCCGAACCCGGATGGTCTTCACCGTATCTGGGATGGAGTATACCCCCGCCAACCCGCCGGGATACTGCAACAACATGTCTTGCTGTTTGTTAAAAAGCGCTCCATTCAGGCTCGCATAGTTCGGATTCGATTCATCCACCTCAAAGGCAGTCAATGATTTGCAGTCCATAAACGCATTCACTCCGATGTTTGTGACAGTGGATGGAATGGAGACGGTCGGAAATCCATGGCAACCTGCAAATGCGAAATCTCCAATGCTGGTCAAACCATTCGGGAGATCCAAACTCG
>JAFGAQ010000306.1 GCA_016933595.1 Opitutales bacterium
GGATACGGATAGCTTTCGACGCGCCAGCTCAGGATGGTTGAACATGTTTCTGAAACCGGAATCCGTTCGGCGGAGTATATCGGATGGGAAACCATGCTCCAGACCGAAACGGCATTGGCCGTTTACGGTCCGGATGCTCCCCGCGAACACGGCACTCACCGCGTTTGCGAAGCTTCAACCCACTGATTCAAGCTCATGAAAACGATTCTGAACCACACGAGAATTGCACAGCTGTCACTTTCGACAATTGCCGTCCTGATGGCATTGACACATACTCAAGCCGCCACAACAGACGCGGATCCCTCCGCTGAAGGCATTCGTTGGGATACCTTGAGCGTTAAGGTATCCACGGATAATCGCGTATATGAACCGGGTAAACCCGTTGTGATGATGCTGGATGCCCGAAACGAGGGAGATGCGCCCATGCGTTTGGACTTCGCCTCCGGCCAACGTTTCGACTTCAGTGTGTTGGATGCATCCGGAAACGCGATCTGGACATGGTCGGCGAACAAAAATTTCGTTCAGGTGCTCGGGACCGTGATCCTTCAACCCGGAGAGTCCCTACGCTACCAAACCGACGAATTCATCGCGCCGGAACAAGGGATCTTTTCTGTTGAAGGCCGGATCACCAGCACCGAGCCCTTCAAAGGCCAATCCGTATTCGGGGTCGAGGTTGAACCGCTCTCGATCAACGGAGTCTGGTCGGGCGAAAGCCAGGGATATCCGGCGTTCATGAATCCATGGGAACTGTGGACCGGCATCGTGTGGTACGATCGCTTCTATGGTGAATGGGCAGATCAATACGGCAATCAGGGCATGTTCAAAGCCCATCGCATCGCGTCGAGTGATCCCGGTCTTATCCGTTTTGAAGGCGAGTGGATCGGCTACGGTTATGGAAACGCAAAGGGTCCGTTCTCCGTGGAGTTTATCTTGTCCGAAGGCACATGCTCCGGCTCCCTTACCAGCGTCCGGAACCCCGCCTTCAACCGGTCCATCCGCGGGACAAAAACCGATCGCGGAACCGATTCACTCGGCAACCCCAACCCGAGTCCCGCTCCCTGACATCCGATCAAGATCTCAGGTCTGTTGTGTTTTTATCAAACCCGACCCGGTCGGGTTTTTTTGTGCTCCGGAATTTTGACTGGGCTTAATGATCCGTTAACAGGACCACACTAACGTGCGTGTGTTGGCCGGCTGTCGGCTGAGCAATCCAAATCCACAACCAAACATCTCATCATGAATAACGCACGATACTTCCGCTTCACTGTGCGATGGCTCGGGAGAAGCCTGATCGCTTTGCTCCTGTTGTCCTGCCTTGGGGCCTCTTCCTTCGGCCAAAACGCCGTCATCTCGGGACGTGTATTGGACAAAGAAACCGGAGCCTACCTCCAGGGGGTTTCGGTCCGTCTCGACGGAACCGACCTCAGTGTATCCACCAACATTCAGGGAGAGTTCGTGTTCCGGCGCTTGTCTCCAGGATCCTACATCGTTGAAACCTCCTACATCGGAAAAAACCCGGCCCAGCAACTCGTGTCGGTGAAGGATGGAGAGACAACGACGTTGGAGATCCAGATGGAAAGCGAACTGATCGAACTCGAAACCTTCCGCCTTGAAGGGACGTTCCAAACCGGAACCTATGGAGCCATCAATCAGCAACGGGCAGCATCCGGGGTGATCAACGTCATCAACGAAGACCAGTTCACCCAGATGAATGATGGCAACATCGGTCTGGCCCTCAGGAGAATGCCGGGGCTATCGGTTGACACGGATGGAAGCACGGAAACCAACCGCTACGTCAATATTCGCGGATTTGACGGTTCGCTCAACGCCGTTACGCTCGACGGAAACCGTCTGCCGTCATCCGAAAACGGCGACCCCCATCAACGGGGAACCGGAACCGCATACTCAGGAGCCGCGCGAAACTTTGCACTAGACGATGCTCCGGCAAGCGCGATCACCAATGTGGAAATCGTCAAAGCGCCTACACCGGATATGGATGGCGACGCGCTCGGTGGGTCTGTGAACCTGATCACACGGTCAGCCTTCCAACGGACAGGTAGATCGGTCGACTATATGGCCGCAACCAGTTACTCCGAACTGCGCGGAGAGTGGGGTGTCAATGGGTCCATCACCTACAACGACATCCTGAATATGTTCGGCGGCACGAACAACCTCGGGATCAGTGCGACCTTGGCGTATTTCGACCAGGAAGAGGGATTCGACAACCGCGACTATGACTATGCGTATCTTGGGATCAGCGATGACCTGCTGGATACTTCGGCAATCCGCCCCTACGACGGTTCTGTCAACGACTACCTCTCGGAGCAGATCAAGAAAGATATGGCAAGAACAGGGCAAATCGCGATCGGATTCAACGAGGACACCGAGTTCAATAACTATTCTATCGCTCGGGAGCGCCTGCAGTTTTCCGCGTCCTTCGACTTGAGGTTAAATGAAAACACCGAACTCTACTTCAAGCCGACCTACACCACTGAACAAAGGAGCTCGAAGGACTTCCGCCATCATCTTATCATGGACAGTTCGGACTCTCCCGGATTGAACCATGGGGACAAAGCAACACCGCTTCAACAGTATGTCAGCCTCTATCGCTTTGACGACGCCAACTTCGACTCGGGCAACTACACCGCGTTCCTGGAAGCCGCGACGTCTTTGGGCGTGTCCGGACAGGAGTTTACGCCGGGCGATTCTCTGACCCTCCCGGATGGCTCAACGATCAGCTTCAATCCGGGTGCTCTCGTCCGGCTTGGCGACGATCCCAACCGGATCTCGACCGTCCACCCGCTGAACAGCGACAAGACCAACATGACCACATGGAACCCGGATGGCACGGGACGGGGGGCTGTCCGCTACCGCGGAACATTCGAGGAAAGGGATATCTCGCTGTGGAACATGAACTTCGGAGGGGTTACTCACACCGAATGGGGCGTGTTGGACTACAATGCATACTACGCCCGGACCACTCAGGACCAGGACTACAAGACCTCCCAATGGCAAAGGAACGGATTCCAGTTCATGGTGGATCGGACCGCTCCCAACGCCCCATATGAAACCGATTACAAGAACATCACCCACGACCTCTACGACCGGGCAAACATCCCAACCGGCACATCGGCTGTGGACCGGTTCCGCGACCGCGACATGATCGATTTGTTTTCAACTAACACCCAGGACATGTATGGAGCCCAGCTCAACCTGAAGTGGGACCTCCCGGCCAATCTTGCGTTCTCCGGTTCGATCAAAACGGGCGCAAAATTCCGAGGGAACAAGTTTGAATATGACTATGACCGCAAAGTCTATGACTTCAACGAGAAGACCTTTCCTTTTGCGGACTACGCACTGGCAAATGAGTTTGATCCCGTCTTTGGAAATGAGAACCAACGGATCCCGTTCGTGCCCAACACACCGGAGATCCTGAAACAGGTGGACTCCAATCCGGACTGGTTCAAACTCAAAACCACCAGCATCACAGACTCCATCAACCGCGACTATTCGGCAACCGAGGATACCTATGCCGGATACCTCATGTCCACCATCCAGGCTGGCGGGCTTGAAGTGATCTCCGGATTCCGTTATGAATTCACCGACTTCAGCACGGAAGGCTACTACTCAGGCGTGAAACCCGGCATCGACCTCTCCACACTGGACGCATTCAACTTCGACGAGTCGGCAGTCGCACTGGCCGACTACGAAGACGGGCAGAAATATGAAGCCTTCCTTCCCTCTGTGCACCTGAAGTATTCCTTCACCAACAATGTGATCGTCCGGGCATCATGGGGGAAAACCTACGCACGTCCCGACACCAAGGACATGACAGGAACCAAAGTGATCGATCAAACGGATCCGAACCACATCGTGGTAACGGTTCCGAATCCTGATCTGCCCCCGCAACGATCCGAAAACTACGACCTCTCGGTTGAATACTACAGCAGCCTCGGATCATTCTACCAATTGGGATTCTTCTACAAGGATATGACCAACTATGCGTGGATGGCGACCCTCAACACGGTCAACTATCCCGGCTTTGAAGGCATCGACACCGAGGTCAACATCCCGATGGCAAACACCAATGCGGTCAACTATGGGGTGGAGGCCACCATGGTGCAGCCTCTCAAACTCCTCAGTGATTATCTCGACGGCTTTACCGTGAACGCAACCGCGACCTACACGGAATCCGAGGCCGAATACTACACCGGACGCACCGGACCAACGGTCGGGCATTCGTATGTATTCTACAACCTCTCATTGGCCTATGAAAAGCACCGCATCTTCGCCCGGATTTCCTATCTGTACCGGTCGCGCTTCCTCGAAAACATCTCGATCTCCGACTTTGTGGCCGAGTCGGAGGCCATCGCACCAAAGTATCAGTATATCTACGACGATGCCTTCATAAATCCGGCCACGGTTGACGCTGAGCTCTCCTATCGCATCACCGATTCCCTTCAGGTTTTCTGCAATGTGACCAACATAACCGAAGGGATCAACTCATCCCGCCAGGGCCACATATTCCAGTATCCCGAGGACGCCTATCCGCACAAGCGTCGTTGGACCTTCGGAGTCAAGGGCTCATTCTAATCCAGACAACATAAGACCATGCAAACC